>CAZEDI010000077.1:0-10770 GCA_964510865.1 uncultured Halobacteriales archaeon | reverse complement strand
TGCCGTTTTTGCTCTTACTGCTCAGGTTAGTGAAGTCGTATCTGCGTGCCGACCAAGGGAGCGAATCCGTCTTCCTCGCGTGGCTCTCAGAACGATAGCTTCGGATTCGTCTCATACCCCACCTCATCCATCGTGTCCTCTACACTGACTCTCTCCCATAGAACAATCGCCTTTAGCGTTCTGGGTAAGATACTATCGTGCTCCTCCATCTCCTTATCTCGTAATCGCATGTTTCTCTGGGCATAGTCTGCTGCCGTCCGATCGATGGCCAGTTCATTATATCCATAGCCCACCCCTTGTCTCCATCCGCACCCTCTTCCCGTGCGCCTCCCCCTGCGGTTGCACAGCCGAGATCACCGAATCGCGATTTGACACACGAGGCTCGATCGAGCATGTATCATTTCGGGCACTGGCCGGTCACCGGCGACCGTCACCGTCCGTTGCATTGATACGATAGGGCGGTATATCGAGGAAAATTAGGGCTTGAGTGACTCGAGAAATGCCTCATTTCGAGGTGCGTGTGTACAATCGCCTTGTGCAACACCGGGCTGTTTCTACAAGGCGATTTGTTGCACAAGGTTCGGGCAGGCCCTTGCGGACCCCTTCTCGGTGCTACCGCGGGGGGGGTTGCACGACCCCGAAATCCGGGTCGCCGGAATTTATATGCCCGTTCAGCGTCCCCACGACGACGACATGAGGACCTCCCCGATGGGGCGACCCTCATTACCCCACTGTCACACGAGCGGTTTCGTATCACCGACGTCCAAGAACACCGCATCGTCATCGACCTCCACTCGGGCGAATCCCGTCCACTCCATCGCGAGCAATTCGAGACGCTCTACAACCGTATCACCGCCGCCCCCGACGGCTTCGACCTTGATCGCCTGCCACCCGATGCCGACCCGTATCCGACTGTGCTCAGTCTTCACCCGCGCTTCGAGGTCGACGAACGTGCCGGCACGATCACCGAGGCCGACCCCGATAGCTACACGACCACTCAGCTCGTCGACGAGGACGACGCTCCTTCTTCCTCGACGCCCACACACGACCACGAACGCGGGGAGCCCGATCTCGACGTCTACACCGACGCCCTGCTACTGATCGACATGCTTGAACGGCACGACATCGCCGCGCTCGAGGAGGTAGAGAGGTCCGACTTGGTCAACCTCTACACGCTGCTTTCGGACGTCCAACGCGATGCCAACGCGTTCCGCCAGGAAGTGAGCGACGTGCTCCTCGAGCGGCTACATCACGATCGGCCGGTCTCGGGATAGTACGGATCGGTCCAACGGACGGAATGCCGGCGCCGAGAACTGAAAGACGACGAGAAGGTACTCACTGTGCTCGAAGACGCGGGGATCGACCGTGACCGTGTGCTGGGCGTCGATCCCGAGAAGGTCGACGACGCGCTTGAGGTGACCGAGCTCGCCGAGTCGGACGTCTACGACGTCGAGCAGCGCGAGTACGTCCGCAAGGCCGAGGTGAACGAGGAGGTCAAAGAGACACGCTCCAGGGGTTGAAGGACCGTCTCGCGGCGACCGACAGTGAGGACGCCGAGGAACTCAGACGGGAGATCGAGGAGCTCGAGCAGCGGATCGACGAGTTGACGAGCTTCAGCTCCGGGCGGAAATTGGCGTAGCGACCCGGTCTCGAGAACGGTGCGATCGGCGGCCTCGGAGCCGTCGCCCGCGATGGAGAGGACGTGGCGCGAATTTCACTGTGGCGAGTGCGGCAACCGGTTCGCCGTCGAGGAGGGCGATGTCGATGGGTGACCACCGTGAACAACGGGCTGTCCGGTGGTTCTCCTGCTTAACCGAAGATGGCTGCTCTGGTCTCTTATTCAGAGGTTGCGCCCGTATATTCGAATATTCCAGATCCGGGCTTACGATGGCTAACCATTGGACAGGCTTTTAATCCAGGGTAAAGCAAACTGTTCCATAGCCCCTTAAAAGCCTTGTAGTGACCTCGATAGGACGGTAGTTCTTCCTTTAGGTCACTACGACGCGCTGACCCCTTGCGTTTGATATATTCATAGGCAATTTGTACAAGAGCTCGCTCGCGTTCAGCTGTATCTTCACCGATTCGGGAAGAGATCTCAACCTTATCATAGATCCACGGATCAATTTCTCGATCAAGCGTACGAGCTAATTCCCCATCTGGATTGACAAAGTGCCATCTTCCACCTCCCCGTCCCGGAGCGGACTCAACCCCAGGGAGGTGAGGTAGAACAGGACGAACAATGCGTACCCATTGACGGTTCTGAGCTGTCATTTCATCCGTTTCGGTCGCTACGGGACAATCTTCATAACAGTATTCTTTGATTCTGTTCGGCATTGCTCCTGTCCCTTCCTGATTTTGGAGAAAGAGATAGGCCGAAAGAACTGCTTCAGCACGTTCATGCCTACTCCAATTCGACCCCTCTGGAAGTTCTTCGTCGATATCCTCTAAGTACTCCAATATCTGTTCTGGAGACGCGGGGAATGGATTCGATTCAGGAGGTAATGCCTCTACGCCTACCGACTCACGTCGAAGTGGGATCCACCATACTTTTCCGCGGGAGCCGACTTTTCGGGCCTTTAGCTTTCCAGCTTCCTCCAGTTCTTGTAACTTGTTGTGTGCCGTGGCGTGCGCCCATCCGACCCCTGGATGCTCGCGTATTTCTTCGGCATCTAATGGCGCCGCATAGTCATCTCGAGTGTAAAACGCACGTAAACCATCCTCAGCACGGATCCGGCTTTCTGACCCGCTGGTTTCGTCGGTCTCTTGAACCATATCCTCCCTTTGTACTCGTATACAATAGGTTTTTGTATTCGAATACAAGGTTCGAGAGTCAGTTAGTATGACGTTCCTGTATACGTATATTAATAGACTCGCGAGAGGAGGAGCGTATGGATATATTCGTATACAACTACTGGATGTATACGAATACAAAATATCTCTATATGGCCCATAATGGGGATAATACGCGGAATATGAGATCATACCATCACGCTGCGGTGATTATGGAAATCGATACTTCCGACACGTTTAATAGCCCTGGACCGATACTTTCGCCCGAATACGATATGTAACGCTCAAGCACTTAGGGCTCGACGCCCGCCGGCCGGAGTCTCTCAATTGGTACCTGGGATACGTCGGCCGTGTGCGGGCGTCTGAGGCAGTGTGGCAGGACCGACACCGACGGCTGGCCGGGCCGGAATCCTGTACCCAGGAATACGCTTCCCCTGGTCTTGGTTCCTTCGGTCCGGTCAGTCGTCGTCGAATCACGGCAGTAGACGACAACAGTAATGAAGACAGCAACCCCCGACGACACACGAACCAACGACCGACTGACCGCGAACTTCGTTTGCCCGCGGCGTGACCGCGAACTCGCATCGGCAGCGTGGGGTGCCTGGAAGTGCCAATGGTATAGCGACGTGATCGCCGTCGAGAGAGGTGGTCCCCAATGACCGCGGACGGACAATTGCACCGGGGTATGTGCCCCGAGTGTACGCGCAGCCTCCGCGTTCGGCGGGGAGAGTTCGGCCGGTTTATCGGCTGTGAGGGCTATCCGGACTGTGAGTTTACCGAAGACCTTGACTGCGAGGCGAAAGCGATCCTCGACAGGCCGGGTGGTGCGCTATGACCGACGGCGGGCTCTACTGTGAAACGCTCGGATGCGAGAACGCCCCCGATCCCGACAGCGTTTACTGCGAGGAGTGTCTCGTCGTCTCGCCCGGCCTCAGCGACGACGAGGAGGTGGCCGACTGGATCCGCGACGCCGCGAGCCGCGGATGGGACGACGCTGACTTTGCCAACCCCGAGGCCGACGTCTACCCGCCCGAACTCCTCGAGCGCGAGCAGTGGATGGGTGCGGCCGGCAAGAGCGGCAAACAACCGTTCGCCCCCTGGGGTGTTCGCGATCACCCCGACGCGGATCCCGACGAAGACGCTCGGTGGAAGTGGGGGATCACCGATAACTACGCCAACGGCGAAACCGTCGCACTCGCCAAAAACGATCCGCGGATCGAGGGCCGGACGTTCATCCAGCTCGAGGAGGACCCGTATGCGTTCGTCGACGGCGACGACGTCCGGTGTCCCGAGACGGGGGAGATCCACCCCGCGTTTATCGCTCTCCTCGAGCATCTCGGGCTCACCTACGGCGACGTGTCGACGTCCGGGAGCGGTGCACACGCCTATTACCGGGGCGAACTCCCAATCGACAAAGGGCAAGCAGCGTTCGAGATCGATACCGAGCCCTGGGGGGCAAATGATGACTTGCCGGTGGTCGAGATCTACGCGAACAAACACGTCAACGTTGCGACCGGCAAGCACGTCCCGGGGACGCCGCTCGACGTGAACGGATGGAACAAGGACGCACTCGTGGCGATCCTCAAGGCGAACGGGTATCGCGACACGCCGAAGTCGGGGATCGATCATGACACCGACCGCGACCGTCCCGACCTGGATGACTACGACCCGGACGCCACGACAGCCGACGAGACGACTCACGACGTTCGAGACATTCTCGCTGCCGTCGATCAGCTTACGCCCCGTGATCTCCCGCTCTCGTCGAGCCGGACCGGGACGGATTCGACAGGGTGGGAGACCTGGGATCCGAGCTATCGGCGGTCCGAAAGCAGTGAGAGCGTTCACCGTCCCCCCGGCGAATCGGTGTTTTACGACCACCGTGAGGGAGAGAGCTTCGGCCTGCTCGGGCTGTTCGCCGGCGAGCAGGGGATTATCTCGCGGCCGTGGGATCGCCTCGCCGGCGAGGAGTGGTGGACCGCCGTCGAGCTCGCCCGGGAGAAGAGCGCGTCGATCCCGGAATACACCCCCAGCGATGACAGCGAGCCCGTCGCGGTGCTCCCGAACTCGCCGAAGGCTCGCGCTGTCGCACAGGGCGCGGGGTGGGCTGCCGCGGATACGAATACTGGCGACGTCCTTACCCAGCAAGATGTCTACGACCGGACGAAGGACACGATTGAGGACGCTATGCGGTGCCGCGGCCAGGTCGCGATCGACGCGATCATGGGCGGTGGGAAAACCTACAGTAGCTTCCTCGCCGCGTTCGAACGCGAGGAGCCGCTCGCCTACTTCGCGCCGCGTGGGGAACTCTACGACCAGGGGGTGCAGTACGCCCTTGATGTCGGATATGACCGCGACGAGATTCATGTCCTCCCGAGCGGTCCGCGCGACTGTCCGACCTTCCAAGGTGAGCACGGCGAGGCGGCCACGGACCGAGTGTGGACGCTCTACGACCTCGGTGTGACGCCAAAGGCGATCCACAACCTCCTCGGCGACGACCTCCCGTGTTGCGATGGCGAGGGCGCCGACGGGAAGTGTGACTACGAGCTGCTGCTCGAATTCGATCCCGACGACTACGAGGTGATCATCGGCCACTACAAACACGCGCACCTCCCGCATGTGACCGGCGGCCGACACATCGTCGTCGACGAGAACCCGGCCGACGCGTTCATGACGCGCATCGAAGGCGAGCAACTGATTCAGGGCGTGAATGCGTTCCTTTCGCTGCACAACTCGCCGCCATTTGAGAGCTTCACCGACCTCCTCGAGCACCGCCATACCGACGACGAGCGCCGAAAGCAGGCCGTCGGGTGGTTCAGTACCTTCGATTTCGAGCCCGACGAGCAGAACGCTGTCCGGTTCGAGACTGAGGGCTTCCACGCCTACGCGCCCCACGCCGTCTACGCGATCCTTACGGGGTCACCCACTAACGGCGAGGAGGGGTATCCGTTTGAGAAGGCGACGCTTGAGGGAATCGGGGACGAAGCGCGATTTTTCGCGACAAGCGAGCAATGCGGGGAGTACTACGTCGAGCTGCAGACGCCCCCCGAACTCGAGTACACCCGGTCGGTGATCGCACTCGACGGGACGCCCTATGTCGACCCCGAGACGGCTGACGGACCGCCGGAGGGCAAGTGCGCGACGGAGTGGGAGAACGCCCTCGGCCAGCCGCTTGCCTACCGGCAGGTACTCACCGACGACGAGCGCGCCGAGTTCCTTACCGAGACCCAGGGGAATGTCTACATCCAGACATCGCCGTATGTCAAACCCTACTCGAGCGGGAAGTGGAACAACAAAGAAGCTGACGCCGCGAAGCTCCGCGCGATCGCCGAGCAGTACGGCGACGGGGACGCGCCACTCGTCTTCACCGAGAAAAAGGTCCGTGACGAATACGAACCCGAGTTCGTCGAGAACGGCCTCGCCGCCGGGTTCGATCACTCCGGGAACCTTCGGGGGAGCGACGAATATGCGAGCGAGCGTTTCGCCGTGCAACTCGGCTCGTCACACCACGGCGACCACGAACTCCGGCGCCGCGCCGCATGGCTCGAGGCGACCGTCGATCCTGACGGAAAGGGCGCCGAACGTGACTACGGCGATGTCGGGAACGGTGTCCTGTGGCAAATGCGCGAGGCCCAGGTCGCCCAGAACGCTCTCCGGGTCGGCCGCGACGGACGCGGGGCGCTCGTCTGTCTCGACACCGCGGCATATCCCGACTGGTTGCCTGTCAAGAACGACGACGCGCCCGGCGATGTTTCGCTCTGGGGGTCGACTGAGCGAGCGGTCCGCGAGGTCGTCGTTTCAATTCATGACGCCGATGGGAAACACCGGATGACAGCCGGGCTCACGACCGCGGAGATCGCCGAGCACGTCGACGATGTGACCGAGCGAACGATCCGGCGAGCCTGCCGACGTCACGCGGACCGAGGGCTGCTCGCGAAACGGTCCGACAAGGAGGACGGCCGTCGGGTGCGATGGGTTGATATCGGCCTGGGGGAACTCGACACGGCCGCATGTGCGACGGTCGACCTCCCCGACATCGGCGAGTTCGAAGACGGCGACGGGAACGGCGAAGTTGCGGACAAACCACGTTTGTCTATCTATATGCGAAATGTCCGCAACTCTAATCCGGACGTCTCGCACCCGGCGGCGAGAGACGTCCCGCCGGCCAACCCGCTGCCTGCCGGGGCGGATCCACCGCCTGACGACCGGGCGTAACTTCGACCTCGGCAATTGTTCGCCCCGCCGTCGCGAGCCACGGCTCCGCCAACATCGATTGCCAGGGTTCGGTCACCTTGGTCCAGCGAAGGCGCTTCGCGTGTATCCGATCCTCACTATAGCAGATCGGACCTCTCGCGGCGGTGGCGGTCGGCGGAGGGATCCTCTGGTCGACAGTCACTCGCGACGGGCGTACTGCTTGAAGTACTCGACGTCGAGACGTTGGGTCGCGCCGAGTGAGACGGTTCCATGTAGACGAGCGATCGCCTCAACGAGCTGGTAGGCACGGAGTTCCTGGCCCTGGGTGAGGTGTCTATCGAGGGCGTAGTAATCAAGCGCCTCAAGAATGAGCAACCAGTCCTGTTCGTGCCAGCCGCGCGGGGGTTCGGGCGGCCGGTAGTCGGGTCGGTAGGTCGATCGGGGTCGGTGGCGATGTCGATCTCGATCGTAGACCATCGCTCCCGCTGGCCCCGTCTTCGTATATGAACTGCCGCATCTCGGGGCGGTTCCGATGCTGACTCGAGGACGTCGCCGCCGGCCGGAGTTCATAGCACAAACAACTCAAAGGCTCGAAGGCGACCGAGATGACGACCGCGCGTCGGCGGTGTGGCTCTCCTATACGATCACGGACGGACACACCTGTAAGGAACGCGAGCACATGTATCGGGTGCCGCTTAAGTACACCGGCTGCAATTTCGGGGGCAAGCGGCCGTTGTTTCGATGCCCAGGCGTGGTCGACGGCAAGCACTGCAACGAGCGCGTGGGGAAGCTCTATCAACCGCCTCGCGAGGATCTCTTTCTGTGCCGGCACTGCTACGATCTCGGGTATACTTCGAATCGGACATCGGACGACGCCATGAAGCAGGCCGAGCTCCGGTTTCGGCGGTCGCACGAATAGATCGACGGGCGGCGCCCACACCCCAGCGAGTACGTGGCGCTGGATCCGCCGGATCGTCCGACGGGGATGCACCGCTCGACGTATGAGGAGCTCGTCGCCGACCTCGAGGACGCGTATCTCGACTGGAACGAAGCGTCGACCGCGAAACTCCGTGAACTCGCCGGCCAGTACAAAGACATCCTCGAGTAACCGACCGAGAACTCGATCCGACCCCATGGGGACACCCTAAGAACGCCGGCCGGATCGGGTCGTAACCCCGAGACGTTGTCAAGTATGACCGTCGCATAGCATCGATCAATGGCTGAGCAGACTCGCCAACAGACAACGGTCACCGACGAAGAGCTGAAAGCGGCTGTGAAGGAGTTGACACCGGCAGGTACCCAAGAGGTCGCGGACCACGTCGGGCTGACTCGCCAGGCCGCTGACTACCGTCTTCAGAAGATCGAGGACCGCTACTCGACCCCGTGGGTGTGGTCGAAGAAGATCGGTCCGACGAAGGTGTGGCTCCACGCCGACCACGTGTTTCCTCGCTGATCTGAGCCTCGTTCGACGCGCACACCTCGCTCTGAGGCGTCCGAAGACGAGCAAGAGCGTATATAGAAAACGTTTTCTACGGAGCAAACAGCCAGTGTCCCGGCGCAGTATAGCGATTCCAGCCCACACTCCGTAACAGGGCCTATCCGTTGGAGATCTTGAAATAGGTGAAAATAGGTTGTAGAGGGATCTGAAACGCCTATTTTGATGATCGCGACCGAGCTTCTGTTGACACGGTTTACAGCCGCCCGTAGAACCGTCAGACTACCGTCTACGGCACGGAGAGAGCCTATCTTGACGGCCGGTTAACATGCTACGGCGCAAACGGAACTGGGTCACCGGATCGTGGGGAGGAGATCGTTCGGCCACGATCCGAGCGGCTGGTCTCTCGAGACTCGATAGACATCGCCGTGGATCCGCGGCGTGATGTTCTCCGCTGACGTATCGCGCTCAGGGTCAGGATCGGGCATGACCCGGGGATGCATCCAGACGTTCGTTGGGCCGACCTTCTTCCGCCAGATCTTCTCCCGGCGCTCGAGGGCGTGGAGTCGATGGGCAGTACACTGCCGGGAGAGTCCGATTAGATCCGCGACCTCTTGGGTTCCGGCTGGCGTGAGTCGGTAGACAGCCTGCTCGATCTCCTCTTGTGACGCCATCTTGTAGCGACGACGCGGCTCCATACACCGTATTGGGTGTGATCGGCCTTAATTCGCCGCATTACACGCTCGCTGGTAGTATGACGTGAATTCACCACAGGACCAGGTGGCTATAGATGATCTGATCGATCGTCTGGCGGTTCGCATACCGAAGTCGAAGCTGGATATCCTCGAGGCGACTGTAGCGAATATGGGAACGCCACCGTCCTCAAGCGTGTCGAGGCAATGGCAACCGGTTTTGACGAAAGAAAAGATTGAGACCAGAGCCATCAATGTCCGTGGACAGCGTCGGGACGGTTCTAGACGGTGTAGAGCCCTATCACAACGATCATGACCAGTCTGTCGGTGCCTTCAATTTTCGTGGGGTCCCATCCAGCTACCTTGTACAACGTACTTACGAGGATGCAGTGCGTGTTGTAGTACAAGGGAAAATGAATACTCATACCACCTCCAAGACCCAGCAACCAGAACCGCCAAACGCTCTACCGAAATACCTCGCCGAAGGCCTGCCAAAACAGGACCCCGAGACGCTCGAGGATATCCGCGAGTACGTAGATGCCCTACTCGACTATCAGAATCAGCTCGCCGAACAGCCGATCAGCGAGGACGAGCTGCCGGAGGATACCGAGGTTGTCGATGAGGGACCGAAGGAGACGATCGCTATCGAGTTCCGAACCTGTGGCGATGAGAGCTGTCATTGTATGTCTGGCGGGGAGAAACACGGTCCCTACAAGTACCGGGTGTACCGTGAGGGCGAAACCGTCAAAAAAGAGTATATCGGCAAGGCTGAGAGAGATTAGCAAGAGTCCTCATACTTATCTGAACGCCACGGGCTGTCGATTCAGACGCTCGTGGACGACCTCGGACACAATCTCCGCTGACTGAGGTCTCAGCGTCAGAGGGAGAGAACATATAACTATCATCTTCCCATGTCTTCAATTGTACCCGATATTCTTCTGACTTTTCGTTAATATTTGAATGGGGCACACTCCTTACAGGTATACTTCGCATGGGTATCTTGATAGTTTATTACTATATAGGAACCTGCAATTAGAGCGGCGTTGGCGACCACAACCAATATTGCTTATCTATTTACGGCGTCGGGATTCTCTCCGTTTAACGGCTATCGCAATCGCTACCACTCCTGCACAGAACCGAAGGATTGCGTACAGGCTACTCAAGAAAGGTCCAGTAGAAGTTCCTGAGTCTCTGGCCCTATCCTAGATCAATATTCTTCAATCTCTACCTTTCCGTCCAGGCCATGTATCTCATACACCCCGTCTATCAGATGAGTGTTGAGCCCCGGAACGTGAGTTTGCTTATCGAATACCGGGTCATCAGACCAGATCGCATCTGCATCGACAGCAATTGCGGTTGCTAAATAAGGAACATCATCAGGATCTTCGTCTTCAATAGCTTCCCGCGCCTTCTGCATCGCAGAGTTGGGAATATCATATGGGACCGTGCCGACGGCATCGAATAACAGATCCAGGAGCTCCTGAACATCTGGTTCCTTAAGGTTGGATTTCTCTGCGATGAGCGACGAATGCGACCGAACTTCCTCTTCGAGTTCCGGTGGGACGAGAAAGGTTGCCTCACCAAGTTGAAGTATCTCCCGCGTTTTCCCATCGACGATTGCTGCTGAGATGATGACGTTAGCGTCGACGACGATTTTCATTC
>CAZEDI010000076.1:0-11030 GCA_964510865.1 uncultured Halobacteriales archaeon | reverse complement strand
ACCTCCTTCTCAAGCCGATCTATCATGACACGTGTTAACTTGTTGTGAGCCCTTTTAAACATTGCCCTCGCCACGGCCACTCCTGCTGGTACTGCTCGCGATCGGATCCCCACCGATGCCCTGTCGACACGAGTCCCTCGTCCTGAGCGTTCCCCGCAGGGAACGACGAGCAGTACAGCGATTTCCTCACTGAGTGGAAAACCCGTCGTCAGCGACTGAATACACCTCGACGGACCTCTACCCGATATGAGCTATCGGCGTCGGAATTCCAACGGGAAATCGAATGATGTGCGGGCCGGACATTGTATGTCCACCCGCTGAGACGATGGTTCGATCGATGGACGCGTTCGATGACCAATCACGGGGCGGGGTCGGGGGATCGTAACCCGTTTACCCGGGGGGACGCAATCGGTGGTCGGAATGACCGTCACGATCGTGGGTTCGCAGCTCGGTGACGAGGGGAAAGGCGGCATCGTCGATCTTTTCGGGGGAGGGGCGGACATCGTCGCTCGGTATCAGGGCGGGGATAATGCCGGCCACACCGTCGTCCACGACGGCGAGGAATTCAAACTCTCGCTGACACCGAGTGGAGTCGTCCGTGGAAAAACGAACGTCATCGGAATCGGATGCGTCATCAACCCACGGACGCTGTTCGACGAGATCGACGAATTGCGAGATCGGGGACTCGATCCGGATGTCCGGGTTGCACGTCGCGCGCACGTTATCTTTCCGTACCATCGCGTGCTCGACGGGATCGAAGAGGAGGTCAAAGGCGAAACGGACCAGGAGGTCGGGACGACTGGACGGGGAATCGGCCCGACGTATGAGGACAAAGCCGGTCGCCGGGGCCTCAGGATCGGTGACCTGGTCGACAGGGACGTACTCCGAGAGCGCCTCGACTACGTCGTTCCGCAGAAACGAACGCTCGTGGAAGACGTCTATGGGGCGGATGCCGGTGATGCGTTCGACGTCGACGCGCTCATCCAGGAATATGGCGCATACGGCGAGCGCCTCCAGCGCGAGGACATGCTGGTCAATGCCGGCGAGTTCCTTGCCACGCACATCGACCAGGGAGCGAACGTCATGTTCGAGGGCGCGCAGGGGACGCTCATCGACATCGATCACGGAAACTATCCGTACGTGACATCCTCCAACCCGACCGCCGGTGGCGTTTGTACCGGGACTGGACTCTCACCCGGCGTCGTCGGAAACGGTGAGGTCCTCGGAATCGTGAAGGCGTACCTCTCCCGGGTCGGGAGCGGCCCGATGCCAACCGAACTCGGGGGTGTCGTCGGTGATACACCCGGCTATACCGAGAATACCAGTGGGGACAACGAGGAACTTGCCGAGTACATCAGAGAAGCTGGTGGCGAGTATGGAACCGTCACGAACCGCCCCCGCCGGATCGGCTGGCTCGACATGCCCATGCTCCGCCATGCCACCAGGGCCAATGGGTTCACTGGGCTGGCCGTCAACCACATAGATACGCTCGCCGGCCTTGAGGACGTCAAGGTCGGTCACTCGTATCACCTCGACGGTGACGAGCTATTCACGATACCCGCGACGACCGAACAGTGGAGTGCATGCGAACCCACCCTCCGATCATTCGATGGGTGGCCCGAGGTAGAGTGGGATGCGGTCGCCGATGCCGGCTACGACGCGCTGCCGGCAAACGCACGTGTCTACCTGGAGTATATCGAAGACGAACTCGACACACCGGTCTATGCCGTCGGTATCGGGCCGGGCCGCGAGGAGACGATCGTCCGACGTAACCCGTTCGCCTGACGCGACCAGGACCGGATTCACGTATTGAGAGGAAAGAACACACACGACAGAATAGTCGGTACGTTTTTCCGCTCCCTCCGCGAGGCTCGGCGTATGAAACGGGACCTGATGGACATCCTCTGTTGTCCAGTCGACAAGCACGAACTCGAGCTGGAGGTCGACGAGGAAGAGGGGGACGAAATCGTGGAAGGACGGCTCGTCTGTGCGGAGTGTGGGGAAACCTACCCAATCGAGGACGGCATTCCGAATCTGCTGCCCCCGGACATGCGAGAGGACGCCCCGGCCTGAACCTTTTTTATCTGGCTATACATCCCAACGGACGTGCCAGACCGTTTCGAGGTGGATCTCAACCGCGACGGGCCACATTCCATCGACGTGGAGGCGCCGTCATTCACGGCCGAGGGCAGGTTCGACGTGGTCCTCCGGAATCACGGGAAGCCGCTGCATGTCCACGTACGCCTCGATGGGGATCTCGCGGACGTGGCACGTGTCTCGACACCAAATCACTACGTCGAGAAGGAGGGTGTCCATACCGTGGGAGTCCGGGTCGCAGAGGATCGCCTCCCGGTAGAGGGGCGACTCGAGATCGTTTCGGGCTACGGGGCGGAGACGGCCTACGTGTCCACTCGGGTCCTCGAACCCGGTGCCGTGGACACGTCGGTAGCCGTCGACGAGCGCCTCGGCGAACCGCCCACCCCCTCCCGGGAGCCCATCCTCGATCGGGGTCGACTCGCCCTCTTTGCTATCAGTGTCATCATACTCAGCACGGGGGGTGCGGCAGTGTTGTTGATTAGCGATGTCGTCGTCCTCGCCTTCGTGTTGGTCGCGCTGGTTGGGGTTGCGACCGCAGCGGGACTCGTGTTAGCCTAGGCGGGGGATTCCGATCGCTTTTTGGCGGCCGCCCGGCCCACCCTCTCCTATGTCACTCGCCGAGGAGACCCGGGCCGCGGTCCGGGCGAGGCCGGCACTGTACGATGCCCTCCGTGCGGGAGTACTCAACTACGCCGCAGCCGCCCGGTGGCTGGATGTCGGTGACGATCGCGAGGCAGTGGCGACGGCACTCAGACGATTCGAGGACCGCCTCTCTCCTCTCGAGACGGCATCCCGCGACGTCCGTGTCCGGATGAATCGTGTCGGACGTGACGACGAGGGACCCATCAGGGTTGGTGATGAAACGTTTGCCCCTGCTGACGGCTCGTTTACCGCGGTTCTCGCGACCGGTGATATCGAGACACACGTGCTCGAACACGTCCTCGGAGTATTACGTGCGAACGATATCTCTCCGCATGCCGCTGCCGTCACCAGCGACTCGTTCGTACTGGTGGTCGACCGTCGTGACGGAGCCAACGCACTCCGCCACGTGGAAGAGGCCCTCGAGCACAGTCCCAACTGAGTCTACGGGTGGAGACGAACAGGGCGTCGAGGTCGGTCCAAACTCGTGAGCCCCGAAAAGCTGTACCCTTAACTTCCCCGCGCGATTCGATTTCATCGATGACCCTCTCGGTGTCCAACACGCTAACGGGGGAGCGCGAGGCGTTCGAGCCGATTGCCGACGATGAGGTTCTCCTCTATGCATGCGGTCTCACGACCTCCGATCCTGCACATCTCGGACACGCGCGCATGTGGGTCCATACTGACGTGATGCATCGGTGGCTCGAGTATCGGGGGTACCAGGTCCATCACATCGAGAACTTCACTGACGTCAACGAGAAGATCGTCGCGAGAGTGGGGGAGGACGGGGACTCCGAGGCGGAAGTCGCGAGAGAGCACATCGCGTCCTTTCTCGCGGATATGCGGGCTCTCAACCTGAAACGAGCCGATGTCTATCCACGCGTCACCGAGCACATCGATCATATCATCGACATGGTTGACGCACTGATCGAGTCGGGACACGCCTACGAATCGAACGGCTCCGTCTATTTTGACGTGACATCCTTCGAAGAGTACGGCAAACTCTCGAATCAGGATCTCGAGTCGATGGAAGCACACGGTCCAGCGGAGGAGCAGGCTGAGAAACGAAACCCGGCAGATTTCGCCCTCTGGAAGTCGAACGGTGTCACCCCGGCGGAGATAGAAGAGCATCGCCACGACGAGGCCGCACCGGCAGCGGAGGCATGTGACACCGCACTGACATGGGAGTCGCCATGGGGTGAGGGGCGTCCGGGCTGGCACATCGAGTGCTCGGCGATGTCGACGACACACCTCGGTGAAACCTTCGACATCCACGTGGCAGGCCAGGATATCGTCTTCCCCCACAACGAGAACGAGATCGCCCAAGCGGAGGCCGCAACGGGCCAGACGTTCGCACGATATTGGCTTCACATCGGCCTCCTCGAGATCTCGGAGGAGAAGATGTCGTCGAGCTTGGGGAATTATCTGACCGTCCAGAACCTCCTCCATGAGTTCGGTGTCGACGCTATCCGGACCTTCCTCCTCTCGACGAGCTACGGGCAGCGACAGACCTACTCCGAATCGACGTTTCACGAAGCCGTGGAACGTTCCGACCGACTCGAGCGTGCGTACGAGCGCGCGACCGCAGCTGCGGATTCGGTAGACGCGGGAACCTGGACCGTTGACGAGGGGCTCCGCACAGCTGTCGAGGACACACGAGCGGACTTCGGGTCGTCGATGGACGACGACTTCAACACCCGGGGGGGGTTGCGGAGCCTCGACGACCTCGCCACGGCAGTCAACCGCCACCTCGACCATCACAAAGCCTACGATTATCGCGGACTCAAGCAAGCAGTCGACACATTCGAGGAGCTCGGGAGTGACGTCCTCGGACTCAGCTATGGCGGGGAGGCCGATGGTGACGTCCGGCTCGTCGACGACCTGGTCGAACTCATTCTCGAGGTCCGCGACGAGGAGCGGGACGCGGGCAACTACGAGCGGGCCGACGCACTCCGGGAGAGGCTGGCTGACACAGGCGTCACCGTCGAAGATACCGACGATGGCGTCGAGTACCGGTACTAGTGCCGTGCGTGGGCCAACCTTTTTCGCCACACGCGCGAGTCCACGGACATGAACCGTGTATTCGCAGCCGGTATCATCCTTAGCGTCCTCGGCCTCGCCGGCTATGTATTCGCCACGGTGACCGCGTACCCGGGACGGGCATTCACCGTCACGGGTATCATGATCGGGATCACGCTCATTGCCATCCGGCGGATCGAGGAGGTATCGACATGACCGTCGACGCGATGGTCTTTCGGGAAGACGAAGTCAGGTCCTACGACGACCTGGTGGCAGCTCGAGATGCGGATGGGACGACCTGGATCCGAGCCAGCGAGACAACCGCGGATGAGCGGACGAGCGTGGCCGACGTGTTCGATATTCATCCGCTCACTATCGAGGATGTCGTCAACGGTGCGCGGCCAAAAACGGAGGAATTCGAGAGTTACACGTTTGTCCTTGTCAAGACCGCGGAGCTTGCGCACGGCGACACGACGTTCGATGAAGAGATCGAGGAACAGGCCGTCGGGGTCTTCCTCGGATCGGACTGGGTGGTATCAATGGCTCTCGGGACCGACACGCCGGTAGATCGGGTTTGGCACGCAGTCGAACGAGGAGATGAACGTCTGCTCCACCGGGGCGCGGATTTCACGGCTTACCGTATCCTCGACGTGATCGTCGACGAGTACTTCCGTCTCCTCGACCGGATCGAGGACGGCATCGAACGAATCGAGGAGGAGGTCACCGTGTCGACGGACATCGAGACCCTCGAGGCCATCAACGGGGTCCGTCGGGATCTCCTGTCCTTCAGGAAAATCGTCTGGCCGGCTCGTGAAGCACTCTCCGTTCTCGCGCGTGGGGACCCGGTCCAGATCGAGGAGGATACCGAGAAGTATTACCGTGACGTGTACGATCATCTCGTGCAGGTGGTCGACTTTATCGAAACGTACCGCGATCTGGCGAGCGGAACGCGCGACATCTACCTGAACGCGCTCTCGCAGTCGACGAACGAGGTGATGAAGACGTTAACAGTCGTCGCCACGATCTTTCTCCCCCTCACATTCGTCGTCGGGATCTACGGCATGAACTTCGAGGGCGGGCCGTACAATATGCCCGAATTGAACTGGACGCTTGGCTATCCTGCAGTGATGATCGGGATGTTTGCCGTGGCCATGTTGATGCTGTGGTTCTTCCGTCGAAGGGAGTTTCTGTAATCCCGCTCCGCAATCTCTGCATGGAAACTAGTCCTTGTTCGTACCAGAGGACCCTTACTCGAGGCGGTCGGCCAACCACGGAGTGACGCGAGCGTAGCCAACGGCTGAGACCAATCCCAGCGTGAGACCCCACGCAAGGTGGTACACAAAGAACTCGAAGGTGATGTTGGGCACCGGCGCATCAAGACCTTGGAAACGGAGCCACAGTGGCGCAATGACTCCCGCTGCGATGAGCCACAAGGTGAGCGCCCACCCGACAGCGATAGCGACCTGTGCCACCGCATGTGTCCGAAACCGAAGAGGAGCGATGGAGACCAATCCAGCAAAGACAAACCCAAAGACGACGCTGTGGAACTCGTGCGTAATCCAGCCGACAACGGGGTTCGCAAAGCCATAGAAGACCCCGATAGCCGCGATGGACCCACCCATCAACTCCGCCACAATGCCATAGACGATCCCTGCAACGAGTGCGGCACCGAGCGTCACCAGGAGTCCGGGGACTGCTGCGCGGACGCCGGTGAGATCGGACGGGATCGGCCCCTCGTTCTGTGTCTCCGGCGCGGCTCGTTGGAGCGACACGGTGATCGTGCTTCCCTCATCCCCGACAGTCGTTTCGATCGACCCGCCGTAACTTTCGACGAGCAACTGGACGACATTCAGACCAAACCCTGATTCCGGATCATCGTACGTTCCGATCTCTCCACGCTCGAGGAGGGCCTGCTTTCGCTCTGGGAGTCCCGGACCGGCGTCGTGGATACTGATATCGACCTGGCTCGGTGTCGTCTCGACGGTCACGTCGACGGCAGGTTCGTCATCAGACGCGTGAACTACCGCGTTCTCGAGCAAGTGGATGAAGACCCGCTCCAGCTGTTGATTTGCCTTCACCGCTATCGTATCCGGAATGGATGCCAGTGAAATGCGGGCGGCAGGATGCTCGGTTGCGATCGTCTCGATGCTCCGCTCGAGGCTAACACCGAGATCGATTGTATCCTGTGCCGTTTGGGCACGGGTGCCGCCCGGTGCCAGAAATTTCACCTCCTCGATGGTGCGCTCGATCGCGTCCGAACGTTCCGCGATAATGTCGCCCGGATCCACCGCCGTCGACCCATCAAGCGTGGCGTATCCACGGATGATCGTCACCGCGTTGAGTACCTCGTGCCGTAACAGGCGGTTGAGTACCGCCAACCGGTTCGCTTGTTGTTCCATCGCCGCACGGTGCCTATGGGTCCGCGCAGCGTAGAGACCAGTCATCGTCCCGCCCACACTTCCTCCGATCAAGAAGTTGGAGAGGTATGTCCGTGATCGAACGGAGGCGAGATCTGGCATCCCCCCAGTCGTCGACCCGAGCAGGGTGAGGACGACCAGCACGAGCATGGCTGCGGTGCCGATAACACACCAGATCGCCGTCGTTCGGACGAGTTGGTACTCGACGTTCGCGACGACCAGCGCCACACCAAACGCTGCGAGTCCGAGACCGAGTAGAAGCGGCAGAACACCAGCGAGATAGAACCGGACAGGATCCTCATAAATCGCGAGCGTGACCGTAAATCGAGTGAGGATAAACCCGATTCCGGCTATAACGAACCCCTCATAGTTGATGCGCGCTGCCATCGTGATCCCCCACCGTACGAAGACCGAGGATGGCTCTCTAATAAACGTTCAGGTCCAGTAACACGTTAACCGCGTTTTACCCAATGATGAGGGGGCCCATCAGAACGCCCATCAGATGGACCCGTCGTGCACCAACGCGGACGGGAAGCAAGCCTATCACCGACGCGACAACGAACGCAAGTCCGCCAGTGGGCCCAGCGAAGATGACCGCCAACCCGAGAAGCCCCGTGAGCACAACTCCGGACAGCACCGCATAGTTGACCCCTCGGATCAAGCCCAGGTACCAATCGCCGAGAATGGGAACGAGCAAGAAGCCGATGACGGATGCAAGCCCGATAGCGAGGAGGAGAATCGGTAGATCGAGTGGGACACCGGCATTGTCGACGGCGACGAGGACGCCAGTTCGGGGTGTTCCGAGCGCGACGAGGGCAAACAAGGCAAAGATCGCATTCGCCGTGTTCACGCCACTGGTCGCAACTACGAACCCGCGTGCACCAGCCGCGGTCGGAAGTGCAGCGAGCACCACGGTGGCTGCGATGGCACTCGAAACCCCGGGGAGATAGCCGACTGCAGCACCGGAGATAGTCCCTGCGAGCGCGATGCCGAGAACCCATCGGCGGGAGACAGTCACGGTGGTATCGTCCTGTTTCGGAACGCCTGCACCCGTCGCTGCGTCGAGGAGAACTGGCGCGCCGAACAATCCAGCGAACAACGGGGCAAGCATGCCGCCCGCGTCCAGGAGTCCCGTGACTTCGCGATCCAACGTGGCAAATCCCAGCCCGGCGCTCGCGAGAAACGAGGCCGCTGCCCCGATTCGAGCGTGTCGGGATCGTTCAGTGGCGACAAGATAGACGGCGAGAATAGCCAGGACGATCGAGATCCGTGGACGGAGTACCGGATAGATGCGAACCATCACCGCCGTTATCGGAAGTGCAAGCGGTATTGCGAATACCACGGCCAACGCGCTTCCCAATGCTGAGAGACGAAGTGCCTCGCGACCACGTCCCTCGATGACGAGTCGATGTGCGGGCAGCGCCGTCATCGACATTGCCGCATCTGGGACACCTAACGCGAGTGCGGGGATCACGTCGAGAAATGTATGCACGACACCAGCTGCTAGCATCGCCGCGCCGACATGCGTCGGCGGGCCGGGAATCGACGATGCCGATGCTGCGAGCAACAGCGCGAAGTTGTTCGCGTGGAGGCCAGGTGTCAGTCCGCTCAGGACGCCCAAGAGTGCCCCGCCCAGAGCAAAGAGGAGGAGACTCCCCGACAGGCCGGGGTCGACAAGTATGCGAGCCCCGACAAGTTCCATCACCGTCGGGTGGCGCGCTCGTGTATTTCAACCCTCGCGGAGCGTCGCCACTCCCGAGAACCGTTGTCAGAGAAGGCGTGAACGGGGTCCTGCCGGATTACCCGAACAGGTCGCCGAGGCCTTCGCCGCTGACTTCTTCCTCTTCGTCTTCCTCGGCCGCCTCTTCCTCCGCTTCCTCAGCTGCGTCCTCCTCTTCTTCCTCGGCAGGCTCCTCAGCTGCACCGCCAGCAGCGGCGCCACCGGCAGCAGCCGCGGGAGCCGCGGCGGCCTGTTCCACGGCATCTTCGATGTCGACGTCCTCGAGCGCGGCCACCAGGGCCTTGACGCGCGATTCCTCGACATCGACGTTGGCTGCTTCGAGAACTGCCGTGACGGAGTCCTCGTTGATCTCTTCGCCCGATTCGTGTACCAGTAATGCTGCGTATACGTATTCCATGTGTGATCACCCGAACATGTCGCCGAGTGCGTCCGCCCCGCCGGCATCGTCATCATCGTCTTCGTCATCCTCTGCCTCGTCCGCTTCCGACTCGGCATCGGTTTCGTCGTCTGTCGATTCGTCGTCGCTGTCTGTCTCATCCGTCGCGGCAGGCGCCGTTGCCTGGGCAGCGTCACGGAGTTCATCCGGAAGTGCTTCCTCGTCGTCTACCTGGGATGCGAGCGCGCGCACCTGTGCGTCGGCACGACCAACGAGGTCCGACAAGAGTTCCGGGCTCTCGATCTCTGCCTGGAGCCCGACGGATTTCGCCTCGCCACTCGCTTGTGCCAGCAGCGAGCCGATAGTTCGAGCCGTCGGATAGCCGGCGTTGACCGACAAGTTCCGAGCACGGGCAGTCGCGGTCGAGACGTCCGCCTCGTAGGCCGCGATGTCGATGTCGAGCTCCTCTGCCTCGAACACCACGCCGTCGGAGAAGACGGCGCGGAGATCGAGGCCCACTTCTTTCGGCTCGATGTCGAGTTCCGAAAGCACGTTCACGAGGTCGTCGGAAACGGCCTCGCCCTGCTCCGCGACGACGGAATCCTCGGTGACCTCGATCGACCCCTCCATGATCTGTGCAGCGGCACCAACGCTTTGCAATTCGCCCACGAAGGGTCCCGGATCCATTCCCGTATCACCAGCGCCGATGACGATGTCGTTTGGTGCGACCTCGCCTGCGGAGATTGGTGCCGGCGTCTTCGACTCCTCGAGGCGCTGGAAGAGGCCGAAGGGATTGTCATTCGTCCCTATGATGCCGACGTGACCGGAGACATACTCGCTGAGATCCTCGAGGCCTTCATCGACCTGCTCGAGGGCTCGTTTGATGAGCGTATTCCGGCTCATCCTGATTTCTGCGGTCCCATGGAGGTCCGCGCGCATCTCCTGGAGTTGTCTGCTCGGGATCCCCTGGATGTCCACGACGCCGATGCTCCCATAGCGCTCGATGAGTTCGACGAGCCGGTCTACCTCCTCGCGCTTCCAGTCGGGGATGTACTCGGTCTTGCGTTCGGCACTCATTATGCCACCCTCTGTGCGGGTCCCATGGTCGTTTTCACGTAGACTGAGTCCACGTTCATCGGGCCCTTTTCGAGTTCGCCGTGGAGTCGACGGAGGATCGTGTCGATGTTATCCGCGATGGCTGCAGCGTCCATGTCATCCGCTCCGACACGGGCATGGAACGTCCGCCGGTCACGGCTCCGAATCTGGACAGTGTTCTGCATCCGATTCAGCACCTCGACAACGTCCTCGTCTGGCTGGAGAGGCGTCGGCATCTTACCACGCGGTCCCAGCACGGTACCGAGATGGCGTCCGATGTCCTGCATGAACGCGGCCTCGGCCACGAAGAAGTCGGTCTCGTCGGCGAGGTCCTTTGCCTCGTTGTCGTCATCGCCCAGGTCCTCGAGATCGTCACTGTCGAGTACCTGGTCGGCTACCTCGGCGGCGCGGACCGCAGTCTCTCCCTCGGCAAAGACCACGATCGTCGTGTCCTGGCCAGTTCCGGCGGGCAGGACCACGGCTTCGTCAATTCTGTTCGACGGGTCGTTTAAGTCTAAGTCGCGCAGGTTGATCGCGAGGTCTACCGTTTCGCGGAAATTTCGCTCCGGGGCCTCGGAAAGTGCACGAGAGACAGCGTCTTCTATGTTCTGTGTGTCGGCTGCTGCCATTCTTCACCTCCGTAGTC
>CAZEDI010000075.1:0-11222 GCA_964510865.1 uncultured Halobacteriales archaeon | reverse complement strand
GATGCCAACCGTCGAATACTTGAATTACGAGGTGCTGGACGATCATGGCTGGTCGATGGATGATGAGGGGTTGTTCGAGGAGGCGGCCGAGGCGGGCTTGGACGACGTGGATTACGGCGAGTTGGAGGTCGCGCAAGGCGAGTACATTCTCGAGGCGGCGGAAGCCCAAGGGTACGATTGGCCGTTTTCGTGTCGGGCGGGCGCGTGTGCGAATTGTGCGGCGATTTTGTTCGACGGGGAGATCAACATGGACATGCAGCAGATTCTCTCCGACGAGGAAGTCGAGGAGCGCAACGTGCGGTTGACGTGTATTGGCACGGCGGAAACCGAGGAGGTCCGGATCGTGTACAACGCGAAACACCTCGACTACCTGCAAAACCGCGTGATCTGAACGTTGTGGTGTGTTTTCCCACGTTTCATGACATCTACTGAGGGGACTCACGAGAACCCGGATACAGACCAGGCATACAATGAACACCGCTTCTCGGAGTGTGTTACGCTCGCTGCAGCACAGGGCCGGGTACTTGCCAGTCTGGAACCGCTTGACCGGACCCGGGTTATGTCGACGTCCGAAGCGGATGGGGAGGTATTGGGAGCTGCCGTGAGGGCCCGACGTGACGTTCCCGGATACGAACGTGCAGCCATGGACGGCTATGCGGTCAGAGCAGCGGACACAGTGGACGCAACGGACGACGCGCCTGTCGTTCTCTCTCGAACTGAGGAAGCAGTAACCAAGGGAGAGGCTCGGCCCGTCCATACGGGAAGTGAGCTTCCGGACGGTGCGGACTCAGTCGTCCGTGTCGAACGGATCCGTCGTGACGGTACCGAGATAGCGCTCACCGCACCGGCTCCCGTTGGGAATAATATCGCACCCTCGGACGAGGATGTCGGAGAAGGGGACCAGCTCTTTGGCCCCGGGCATCGCCTTCGGCCTCCCGATCTCGGACTTCTCAAATCGGTCGGCGTTCGCGAGGTCGATGTCCGTGATCAGCCTAGCGTTCGCGTCATCCCGACAGGTGAAGAACTCGTCGAGGCCGATCCATCGCCAGGGGAGGTGATCGAGACAAACGGACTGACGGTAACACGGTATGCGGAACAATGGGGTGGGGCTGCGATCTGCCGTGAGCCTGTCAGCGACGATCATGCGGCGCTTTGTGACGCACTCGACAACGACCTCGACGCCGATCTCATCGTAACGATCGGGGGATCTTCCGTCGGGGAACGGGATCTCCTGCCGGACGTGATCGAGGACCAGGGAGAGCTCCTCGTCCACGGTGTCGCTATCAAGCCCGGTCACCCAGTCGGGTACGGCCTCGTCCGGGGGGTGCCGATTCTTCTGCTGCCTGGTTATCCGGTGTCGAGTATCGTGACTGCCGTCCAGCTGCTCCGCCCAGCGATCGCGCGGCTATGTGGACGACCCTTGTCGCCGATCCCGAGTATCAGAGCCCGACTCACTGGGGAGATCGAGAGTGATCCCCACACCCGAACCTACACACGAGTCCGGGTGACTCCCCGAGTAGACCATACGGACAGTGATGGATCCGACCCCGGGTGGAGCGCCGATCCGGTTCGGGCAGCTGGCGCCGGCGAGCTCTCGAGCGTCGGTCGGGCAGACGGATGGGTCGTGGCGCCTGAATCCCGGGAGACGATCCCCGATGGCAAAGTGGTCACCGTCCAGAACTGGGACTGGAAACCATGATCCCGTATACACACGTCGAACCCTCCGTCCAAGTCTCGTCACGGAGATACGGCCATGCTTGAAGATCGGTTCGACCGCGAGGTGACGGGCATCCGTGTGTCGGTGACTGATCGATGCAACTTCGACTGCGTCTACTGCCATAACGAGGGGTTGGGTGACACTCGGGGGCCCATGGCCCCCGACGACAATGAACTCACTGCAACTGAGATCGCTCGGGTCCTAGAGGTCGCCTCAACGCACGATATCCAGGCCGTCAAGTTCACAGGTGGCGAACCGATGCTTCGCGACGATCTCGAGGAGATCGTGCGACGAGCCCCACCAGAAATGGAGGTCTCGATGACGACAAACGGGACATTCCTTCCTGGTCGGGCAGACATGCTGGTCGAGGCTGGCCTGGAGCGAGTGAATATCTCACAGGATGCGTTGGACCCCGAGGCGTTTGCGAAATTGACCAATGCTGGCGCGTACGATCGCGTCCTCGAAGGGGTTGAGGCGGCACTGAATGCGGGGCTCGCGCCAATTAAACTCAATATGGTGGTTTTCGAGCCGACAGCTGGCTACGTTCCCGAGATGGTCGATCACGTCGCGGCGAACGACGGGCTTCAGCTCCAACTGATCGAGTACATGCCCGAATTGGCCGGCCATCCGGAGTGGGCGTTTGATATCGACCGTGTCCACGGCTGGCTCGAGGAACAGGCTGATGAGATCGACATCCGATCCATGCACGGACGGCGTCGATACTGGATTGATGGCGGACGTGTGGAGATCGTCGATCCCGTTGGAAACGAATCGTTTTGTGCGAACTGTCACCGGATACGCCTCACGCATGACGGCTACTTCAAGGGCTGTCTCAATCGTAACGACGATCTCCGTTCCCTGGGTGATCGATCACGGGATGCGATCGAGGCCGCGCTCCGGGAAACGATTGAAAACCGAGTGCCGTACTATGGCGAGTATATGGTGAAGGGTGCCGACGAGGAGTGGACAGTAAATGATGAGTACATCGACGCGAACGGTGACCGCCGTCCATACGAATACGCTGTTGGATCCGACGACGAGACATCGTCAGCCGTCAACGTGAGTGAGCGCCAGTCCTGACTCGTTTGGCGATTCACCGAGTCTATTGCAGTGGTGTGACGGTCCTCGTCTCGAGACGTGGCGCACGCGAGTAAAATGCAGTTCTATGATACACGAGCCGCCGAAGCGAATCGGGACCACTCACGTCGTTAGATACCGTGAGGACGGTCTCCTCGTCTGATCGCGTGGAGTTTGTCCCGTGTATTCACGTTGATGAATGTCGATGCGTGTGTTCGAGAACGGACTGCTTCTTCCGGAATGATGACGGGTTCAAGACAGGCGATCACATCCTGGAGTGCATTTTCATCGGACGCAAGGACCGCATGACAGGTCCTCCCCGTCTCGTCCACGGAATAAGCTGCACAGAGCGGCTGCGGACAGCCGTCGTACACGGGGACTGCGCCAGGCTCGCCCTCCGCCTCGTCGAACAACGAATCGAGAAAGGATGGATCCAAGAATGGCATATCGCAGGCAGTCACGACCGCAGTTGGTGCACTCGAGATCCGGAGTGCTTTCGCCATACCGGCGACGGGGCCCCGGTCCGGGATTTCATCGAGTGCAAACCTCGGCTCTCGTGCCACACCAGAAAGGGCCTGGCGTATATTCTGGACCTGGTCCGAGCGGCAATTAACGACAAGCTCGTCGACTACGTCGCCCAAGACCTCTGCAACCCGACGAATTACTGGCCTCCCTTCGAGTTCGGCGAGGGCTTTATTTCCGCTCCCGAAGCGGATCGATCGCCCTCCTGCCAGGATGATCCCAGTTCGTGCGGTCATGTCAGGAATCCCGCCTCTCCGCTAAACGCCATGTAGAGGGAAAAGACGGTCACGAGAATCGCGAGCGCCATTTCTGCGTACAGGACGACCTTCCCCCACGTGTACCAGGAGTCGTGTTCGACCATCAGTCGTCACCCCCGGGGGTGGGGGTCCGATTACGACCGCCCTCGAGCCATCTACTTGCGGATCCAATACCGTATTCGCGAGGATCGTCGTCATGGCGCATCGACCACACGTAGAATCCCATGAAGGGGATGAAGAAGACGATCGCCACGACGGCGTAGCCCCAGTGGATGTTTGGAACGTACCCGTACACGATAGGATAGACGATCCCGCCGCTCGTTGAGACGCCGCCGATGAATCCCGCCGCTGTCCCTGGACGCTCCTTGAAGAGGATAGGAACGATGGCGAAGACGCCCCCGGTCCCGAAACTCACAGTGATCCCGAAAATCGCGAGTACGACGACAGACGCTGGCAAGATCCCGGCAACGCCGGCGAGGGTCAACAGGATCATGGCGATAGTGATGAGAATCAGTGCCGTCATCAGCCAGTGGACGCGCGGAGAGTACTCCTGGGACGTCGAGAGGATCGGATACGGCGTCCAACCCTTTCGCTGCCAGAGGTCCGACATATAGCCAGAGAACGGTCGGAAGAGAGAGGCGTTGAACGACTGGACCGCCGCGAAGGTGCCCGCCGCTGTCTGGATGGCTGCGGTCCCGGTAAACCCGAGGTCGCCGATTGCGCCCGCAAACCCATCGGCATAGTATGTCGGGAGCCAGGAGTTCATCGCAACTTCCAGCCCGAACGACATCGCGTAGGCGAGCATCAGGCCGATCGCGGCATAGCGCGTCCAGACGAACAAGGTGTCTCCCAAGGACGTATTGGACTTGGCGGTCTCCGCGGTCTGGAGATCCCTCGCTGGTTGGCCCCGCCACTTGTAGATAATGGCGATGAGGATCGCGATAATGCCGAGGTGGAGGAAGGCGTCACCGAAGTTCGTCTCGTACATCCGGGGAAGCAAGAGCGCCCCGACTCCCGCACCGACGTTGCCAGTGCCGGCGTAGAGTCCTTCTGCCGTTCCTATCTCGTGCTCTTCGAACCACTGCGCAACGTGCTGGATACCAACGACGAAGCTGATGCCTGCCGAGGCGACGATCATCCGCTGGATGAAGAGGACCTGGAAGTCCGAGAGAAACCAGAACCCCGAGGCATAGGCCGAGGTGATACTCACGACCCCCGAGTAACCGAGAATGACCGCGAACGTGTTGTGGGCACCGAGGCGATCGGCCGCCCATCCAGCGATCACCCGACCGGGGGGTGCGAGCCAGATAGCCGAACTCGCGAGGAGGGCAAGCTGCCCTGTCCTGAGTCCGTAGAACTCGCCGATGCTTGGGCTAAACGCCGCGGTCGAGAACCACAGCAAGAATGCCCAGAAGAAGGCGACCGTCGCGAGTACCAGCTGCTCGATCTTGTTTGTCACGTCTGGTCTCCTCCTGGGTCTGGTGTGACCTCACGCGGGGCGGAGAGCCGAACCGCACATTGTTTGAAATTCGGTTCGGCGGATCGCGGATCGGTCGCCGGGATCGTCAACTCGTTCGTTGCTGGGTGGTGGATCGGAAGCCACACCAGTCCACGGGGTACAGCGTCGTCTGGTTCGATTCGCGCGGGCACGGTCCCGCGTCGTGACTCGATTCGGGTAGCCAGGTCGGTTCCTTCTTCCCTGATCTCAACATGGTATGTCTCAACGGTCTCCGGGTTGATTCGAGCGGCCAAGGGGCCTGGCTCATCAGGCGAGGACCGGGACCGGACTCCCGTATTGTAGCCGTCCGCCTCCCTCGCAGTCGTAAGCGTGAGCGGGAAGTCTTCGTCGGGAGGTTCTGGAAGGTCCCTGCCGGTGCTGCCAGCGAAGTGGGCGGATCCCGATGGAGTGGGAAAGGACCATTCGCCGTCGTCGTAGTACCGGTACCCGCCACTCGTCGTTGCATCGGGTGCGGGCCATCGCACGGCGAGCTCTTCATCGAGCCGGTCGTAACTGATACCCGCACAGTCAGCTTTTGTCCCCGCTGTCAGGGCGGCAAATTCTGCAAAGATCGATGCAGGATCCGTGTCGTCCCCGAAGAGATCATCGGCGAGCGCGTTCCCGAGTGTCGTTATGATATCGAGATCCGTCCGTACACCACTGGGAAGCGATGTTGCGGGACGTACGCGCGAGACAGTTCGCTCCATATTGATCGCGGTGCCATCGGACTCACCCCACGTCGCCGCAGGGAGGACGACGTCCGCGAGCTCTGTGGTCTCGGTTCGGAAGGCATCCTGGACGACGACGAATGCCTCGTCGAGATTCGTTTCGACGGCGGAGGCGTCGGGCGCTCCTGCCACCGGGTTTGTCGCGACCGCATATACTGCCTGGACGGGACCATCCTCGATGGCTTCGATGACACCAACTGGCCCAGGCCCGGTGTCGTCGGGGAGACGATCAACGGGGACGTTCCAGGCATCTGCAACCGCCTCACGATGGGTAGGATCATCGAAGTCGCGGTGGCCGGGCCAGGTGCCCTTGGACGAACAGACGCGCGTCCCCATCGAGTTCGCCTGACCGGTGAGTGAAAAGGGGCCGCTTCCGGGTCCCATGTTCCCCGTCGCGAGACAGAGATCGATCAGTGCCCCGGCAGTATCGGTTCCCTGGACGCTCTGATTGACGCCCATCCCCCAGTAGACCAGGGTATCCGACGAGAAGGCGTCCGCGATGCGTTCAACCGTCTCGAGCGTAACCCCCGCACGCTCAGCAGCCTTCGTCGCGTCCGGTACCCCTGTACGGAGATCCTCGAAACTGGTGGTCGCCTCATCGATAAAATCGTGGTCGATTCGCCCCGTCTCGATGACGTGTGAAAGGACCGCGCGGGCGAGGTCGAGGTCACCGCCGGGCTCGGGACTGACATGGACATCGGCGACGTCAGCCGTCTGGGTTGTGACGGGATCGACGACGAGCAGTTCGCTGTCCTCATCCGTTGCACTGTCGGCGATCCACCGGAACATCACTGGATGAGCCACCGCTGGGTTCGCTCCCCAGATCACGTGACGTTCCGCCTCGGGAATGTCGTCGTATGTTGGTGGCGGCGCGTCACTTCCGAACGCGTCGTAATAGGCGGTCACCGCACTCGCCATACAGAGCGTGGTGTTCGCATCGTAAAATCGGGTGCCGAACCCGCCCCTGGCGAGTTTGCCAAGGGCGTATGCAGCCTCGTTCGTCTGCTGACCACTCCCAAGGACGGCGATCCCGTCCGGATCACTGGAACGGACGTCACTAAAGACCTCGACGATCTGGGCGATGGCGAGGTCCCAGGTCGTTTTCTGTAGATCGCCGTCCCGCCTGATGAGGGGTTGGGTGAGCCATTCCCCGTCTGGATCGGCCGTCTCACTGACACCCCGTTGGCAGGCGAGTCCACGATTGACGGGGTGTGACGCATCACCACGGACCATGTCGAGGCCATAGCCGACATCTGCACCCTGCTGCACGTGCCCACAGCCAACGGCACACCGCATACACGTCGTCGAAACCCAGTCCGTCATCCCGGCCACACCTCCGGTTTGACATCCTCATTTATGCCTCCCTCACGGGAAGATGCGTCACCACTCGACCGATCGATCGATCGTCGCTCCCTCTCCATCTGCTACCTCTCCAGCCGACGTGGCCGGTCGCTACTGTCCTCTTGGATAGCAGCCGCCAGAGCGTCCGACAACTCCTGTGCTTGGTCCGTCGTGAGCGTTATCTTGTCGGCGTGGGGTTCGACGTGATCCGTCGCAGTCGGATCGAGTTCGAACTCGAGGGTAACTGCATCAGGATCGCCAGCCGGGGTGTGGACATCGAGAATCCCGATTCCCTCATCACGCCAGCCCGGCCCCCGTGCTGATGCGTCCACGTAGTCCAGGGTCGTGTGTGACGTCACGTTGAGGACTCTCCCTGCCATCGTCAGTCCCCTGTTTCGATCGATGTTCCATCCGCCGCTGTGGGGGCTGGACTCGGTCCGTCGGCAAAGGGGTACCACGACTGCTTCGCGTCGTGGAGGCAGGGGTCGTCGTACCCGACGACCTCTTCTGGCTCCGCTAGCTCGACGATCGTCTCGTGTCCGGTCGCGTCGACCCACTCCCGGAACGTCTGCCCGTCTTCGCGGAGGGCGGCAAAGGCTTCGAGGAGGTTTCGGAGCATCCCCGGGACTTCGTCTGCCGGGACCCGCTGGCGGATCCACTCGATAAAGGTAGGGTTCTCTCCGATCCCTCCGCCGACACCAATATCGAGGGCTTCTACCATCTGGTCGTTCTTACGCCCTCGCATTCCCTGGATGCCGATATCGGCAGTCATGGCTTGCCCGCAGTCGGCGGTGCACCCGGAGTAGTGGATCTTTATCCGCGCAACGTCGTCGGGAAGCTCGACAGTGTCCCGAAGCCAGCGCAGGAGTCGGGCCATTCGGGCTTTCGTCTCGGTCAGGGCGAGCGAGCAGAACTCCGTCCCTGTACAGGCCATCGCTCCCCGGGTAAACGGATTCGGCTCTGGACGGAATGTCTCCAGTAACGGCTCGTCGAGGAGATCATCTACGTCGCCGTCTGGCACGTCCATGATAAGCGGATTCTGTCGGCGGGTGAGCCGAACTTCGCCAGAGCCGTACTTCTCGGCAAGCTCGGCGAGCTCGATCGCTTCCCTTGCTCGGACTCGTCCCACCGGAACGGAGAGCCCGACGTAGTTTCGCCCATCAACTTGATCGTAGACGCCCACGTGATCATGTGCGCCGCGTTCCGTGGGACGGCCGGCGTTGTATGTGTATTCGCCCCGGAAGTCCGTCCCGGCGGATTCAAGCGTGAAGTCAAGGCGTTCCTCTAGCGCCTCTCGGATGTCGTCCGTCCCCCACTCGTCAACGAAAAAGCGCGCACGGTTCTTCGAGCGAGTCTCCCGGTTCCCTTCTTCGTGGTAGAGTTCGACGAAGGCCCTGACCGTGTCGTATGCCTGTTCGCGCGTTACGAACAGGTCTAGGGAACGTGCCCGGCGTGGTTCGCGACCGCCGAGACCGCCACCCACGCGGACGTTGAAACCCTTCACCTCCTCGCCGTCGATGAACTTGTGCGCCGGCTCGAGTCCGATATCGTTGATAGAGTCCTGGGCACATCCCTGCCGACAGCCGGTGACGGAAATATTGAATTTCCGAGGCATGTTGCAGAGCTCGTCATCGCCTCGGATCCCATCTTGGATCTCATCAAGGAGATCACGGCTCTCGACATACTCCGCCCCTTTGCCTGCGACGGGGCAGCCCGAGATGTTACGCATCGTATCGCCGCCGGCAGATCTGGAGGAGACGCCCACCGACTCGAGTGCGTCCCAGATGTCGGGGATGTCCTCGAGCTTGAGCCAGTGGAGTTGGATGGATTGGCGCGTCGTGAAATCGATCCACGCGTCGCCGAACTCGGGGTTTTCGACTGGACCAGTCGCGTACTCTCGAGCCACTTCCCCTATCGCGTTCAGCTGTCCGGGTTCCAGGACGCCTCCACAGTTGGTCAGACGCATCATGAAATAGGACTCTTGTCCGCTACGGTGGTGGAACACGCCCCAGAATTTGAAGCGCGAGAACCACTCCTCACGCTCATCTTCCGGGATGCTGTCCCAGCCACGCTCGGCGAATTCCTCGATTTTCTCGCGGACGGCATCCCCGTACAGCTCCTCCTTCCAGGCTTCCTTCTTGTGCGGCATGATTACTCACCCTCGGGTGTCGAGCCAACCAGCGTGGCGTTCATTGTCCACTTTTGCACCACATTCGGACACTAATGAACGTTCTGTCTAACCGAATGGACACTTGTTTGGGGAAACAAAGTACAGAAAGGTAGTTCGAGTTAGGACAAGTGTATAATTGGATATTAGGATGTTCGACGAGCTCTGATAAAGACCGCTCTCAGATGTGCCAGGTAGCGAACGACTCGAACTCAGCCACAATGTCGCGAATATCGTCGTCAGTGAGGATTCCGCGCTCGGTGATCACCCCGTCGACACACTCGGTGGGGGTAACGTCGAACGTCGGATTCGCGACATGGAGCGCAGCGGGTCCATCATATACATCCGCCGGTGATCCGGATTCGAGAAAGGGCTCGTTCGTTGTGGTGATTTTGTCGCTCGCTGCGGCCACATACACGGGGACATCCTCGCGAGTAGCTGCAATCGCCATTCCTCTCGTGCCTGTCTTGTTCACAACGCGGCCATCGGGGAGAATCGTGTCCGCGCCCACGACCACGACGTCGACGGCTTCCTCCGCGAGGTGGTGGGCGACCGCCGCATCAGTGCAGAGCGTCACGTCGACGCCATCGGCAGCGAGACGCTCGGCGACCCCAACTCCTTCACGGGCCGGCCTGGACTCCGCCACGATGACCGGTGCGTCTGCTTCGAAAAGCGCATCCATCACAGTCCCGGAGCGCGAGAGGGTGAGGACGAATTGACCCTGAATCACCTCTGCAGTGGCAGCGGCTGCATCGTCATCCGCACCCAGTGCATTTCGGATCGCCTCGATAGCTGCCGCCTCGATGGCTTCGGGTTCACTCGATTTCGCCATCACACGGTTCACCCGATTGCGGAGTGCTGCCATGCTCGGTCGAGCTTCTAGGAGGTCCTCGGCGACAACACCCACATCCTCGATGTGGCGCCCAGTCGTCGCGGCGATCCCGGCTTCGTCTCTGAGGACCTCGAGGGTGCGAATGGAAATCGTTGCAGACCCGTGTTCGGTATCAGCCGAGATCGTTTGGGGGGTGGGGCGCACGCGGTCATAAGATGTCCAGAGCTCCGGAACTGTCTCCCGACGGAGGATTTCGGTCGGACTCGTCCAGTCTGCGCTCGTACTCTCCTCGTTCAGCGTGACTTCGCGGGTTTCGACGTCAAAAAGCATAGGATGAACCCGCCATTCGTTGTCCGTTTCCTTGTCGACGAAAACATAGGGCGTTCCCTCCCGGACGAGCACGACGTCAGCGAGTCTTGTTTCTTCCCGAACCTCCATCCTGGCAGTCATCATGGGATCATCGTGCTCGAGGTATCCAGTCACCACTCCCCAGACCCCCGGGTACGTCGTCGCGTCTTCCGCCCGACGCAGGAGGAGCACGTCGCCGCGGTGGCGGAGGAAGCAGGTAACGACGGCTGTTGGCTCGCTCATGCTCAATCATACGTCGCCGTATGGCTTGAAGCAGGGGGTGGGATGCCACACCAATGCGAGTGATATCCGGGACGGCGGACACGTCTGCCGCTGTCCGCGCGGTTTTTCACCACGGGGCCAGAGAAGAGGGTATGAACGTGTTCGCCGTGTCGGGGCTCCCGGAGATCGAAGCAGGTGACGACCTTGCGGCACTCCTCGAATCCGACGTCGATCTCGAGACGGGCGACGTCCTCCTCATCGCGAGCACGATCGTTTCGAAGGCCGAAGGTCGCGTGTACGACCTCAATGACTTTCCGGCGGGACCGCGGGCGCGGGAAATTGCAAACCGCATCGGCGACCTCGCGGGCGAAGAAAAGGACCCACGCTTTGCACAGGCGGTCCTCGAAGAGAGTACGGAGGTCATCACCGAGGCGCCGTTCCTCCTGACGGAGACGCGGTTCGGTCACGTCGGCGTCAACGCCGGCATCGACCGCTCGAACGTGCCCGACGGCG
>CAZEDI010000074.1:0-11283 GCA_964510865.1 uncultured Halobacteriales archaeon | reverse complement strand
TGAGACCCATCATATCTACTTGGATCCACATCTCGGTGATCTTGCCCGCTTCGATGCGGTAAATGTTGATCCCCTGTATCTCGATCGATTTTCCTGTTGGCTTGATCCCCGCGAACTCGCCTTCGTGAGCCCCGCCTTCGCGTGTACGTGTGACGACCCTATCACCTTCTGCAATTACGTCCTCTATGGAAGCCTTGAAGTCGGGGAATGCGGCGTGTATCAGCTCAACGGACTCTTTGAATTCCGCGGGGCTCGTAACCTCCATCGGCACTGCCGGGTTGTGATCGACGATATCATCTGCCAGTAGCTCGTCGACTACGTCGTAGTTTTGTTTGTTGAACACTTCGTGGGTGTATCGACGCACTAGCTCCTTGTTCTCCTCCAGTTGGGGCGCCTTTGCTGTCATTTCGACTCCACCATCTGAACGGAAACCTGCCGGTCCGATTATTGTGCCGGCTGAACGATCGTTCGTCGGCGTTACACCCGTTCAGTCCCTGAACACGTCCGGGTCGATTGGCGTCGATTCGAGGCGGATCGTGTCGAAGTACGACTCCGCCCACAACCGAACACGCTCGTCAGTCGTTTCGAGCGTCCCCGGCGGGGGCCCGTCCTCGTCGTGACCACACAGGATCACGGTGTCATCACAGGTCATAATCATGGGGAGCGGCTCCTTGACACCCTCGTACAGACGACAGTGTGTCGTCCCTGACTCGGTCATTTCTCGAAACTGTTGGCGTAACCCCGCGTCGGAACGGATGATTGCGAGCGCGGTCGTATCGAGAAGTGCTTCGAACGACGCATCGTCGTTAACCGTGGTCTCCCAGAGGGCGTCGACTACCACCCGCGACACTCCCGAGGCAGTCGCCATGATCCGGTCCGATCCGGGAATGGTTTCGGCCACGTGCCGTATCTGTGCAGTGTGGTCGCCCCAGCTCGACGTGGATACGTCCGCATCCCCGAGACAGGTCAACGGAAAGTCGAACTCATCGGTCGGGAGCCATTCCATCACCCCGTCGAGGTGATCGAGTGTTTCGATATTCGAGAGCAGTCCCGTCAGTTCCGTTGCGACGAACGATCCCTTTGATGTGGCCTCATATTGTCCGTTTCTCCGTTCGATCCAGCCTCGATCCTCGAAATTCGCAAGGATACGACTGAGCGTGACCCGGGAAATGTCAGTCATCTCCTTGAGTTCCTTGCGCGTTCTGGACTCCCCGTGGATCGCATCAAGGACCGCCAGGCGACTCGGTGAGCGGGCGAGGTACTCGATGGGTTCCAGCGGCCCTTCGAGATTTTCGAGAGGGTCCATGATATGGTATTGGTTAGCAAGGACATAAATCCTCTAACGACCCACTATTACGCCGGTTTTCGTGCGATCACGAGCGACATGCCCGGTGACTGTCTGACACCTTGGTAGGACACCTCCGAGAATCCGGCCTTAGTGAGCCATGCTTCGAGGTCGTCGTACGGATACGACCGACCGCCGGTGAAGACGAACAGTCCAAATCCCAGCAGCGCCGCGATCCCGTCCGCAAATGACGAGTCCATGGGATTGAACGGCAGCCGACTCGACGAGGGTGGCTCCGCCACCTGGTCGAGAATCGCAACAGTCCCTCGCTCGGTCGTCGCACGGGAGAGCTTCTCGAACAATGCCTGGTTGCCTTCGGCGGTGAGTCCGTGAACGATCTGCCCGAGAAAGGCGAATTCATAGCCTTCGGGCAGCTCCTCTTCTTCAAAGTCGCGCTCGACCAATTCGATCCGGTCGCGCATCTCCGGCCGTTCTCGAAGCGTTTGTCGGGCAGCCTCAAGTCCGATCGGCCAGTCGATGATCGTCCCGTCGAGGCCGGGATGTTCCTCGCAGAATCGGACGGTATAGAGGCCATGGCTGCCGCCGACATCGAGCATCCTCTCGGCACCGTCCGGGAGCGTGACGGCATCAACGACGGGGTCAACCAGATCCATCGCGAGCCAGCGCATCATCGCCTGGTAGCCGCGGCCGACCCTGCCGAACTGGACGGTCTCCCAGCCGATCACACCGTCCTCGGGTGCCTCGCGAACCGCCTCGGTGGCGTTCAATCCTTCTTGGGCCTGTGTCTTTAGGAACGCCCCGATGGCCGGCGCGTCCTCTTCGGGCAGCGAACGCCTCGCGGCTTTCGTGAGCCGATACGTGTCCCCTGCCTGAGTTACGTATCCGAGGGGAACGAGCGTCCGAAGGAGGATCTCGATTCCCTCGGGATTGGCGTTGGTGCGATCTGCGAGTGTGTCTGCATCGAGTGGTTCTTCCCTGAGTTCGTCGAACACGCCGAGTTCCATCCCCGCCGTGACTGCCTCAACGGTGAACGCAGCCATCGAGGCGTCGAGGAGGATCCCTGGGATCGTTCCGCGACTGATCAACCGGCGTTCGATGAAGTTTGGTTGCAGTGGCATGATTATCTTCGGACCGTTTCGATTTCCCGATCTCTCATCTCTCGAATGAGTTCTGCACACGTCTCTGGGTTGCCTAACCACGGGACGTGCCCGGTGTCGAGTGTTTCGAGACGACCGTCGGGGATCGTCTCCACGATATCTCGCACGTCCTCGGGTCCTCCCAGCGGATCGTCCTCACCCCAAATGACGAGTGTAGGTTGTTGAACGTCACGCAGTTCCCCCTCGCGGAGCCGGGTCGAGGAACGCCACCCCCGAATCGTCAATAACGATTTCATCTCGCTGATATCCACGTCGTGCGATCGGGGGTTGCTGTCCCGCGCCCATACCGCCCTGATGAGGGCTGGGTATTCCCGAATCGTTTCGCCCTCGCCGAAAATCCCGTATTTCTCGATGACGTCTTCTTCACTTGATGCTTGGAACATTCCGCTCAGGCGGCGGTTCAGCACTGGGATCGTGTATAACCTGAGTGGAACGGGTGAACTGGTGCCGGGAAACGTCGGGAGGCTTCCAAGCAGAATCACCCGCCGGACCCGCTCGGGTCGGGTGAGCGCGAAGACGATGCTCCAGTACCCCCCGTTGGAGTTTCCAGCGATGTCCACTTGTTCGACGCCCAACTCGTCGAGGAGATCCGTGAGGACATCGACGATCGTCTGTCGGTAGGTGCCCGGGGTGTACGTGAAGTCGTCGCTGAGACCGAAGCCGGGCCTATCAAGGGCAATCGTCCACGTGTCATCGAGCTGTGCCATCAACGGCGCGTAGAGAGCACCGAAGGTCCCTCCACTGTGTAAGAAAACTACCGGAGCGTCGTCGCCATCCATATCCCCGGCTTCGAGTACATGTACGCGGACCGTTGGTCGGTCGAGGTCGATAAATCGCGACCGTGGGGCGATTCCTACCTCGTCGAATACGTCCCGTTGGGCCGTCTCGAAGTCAGGCGTCGTCGGCATCTTTTTCAGATCGTGCTGTTGCCGGTCTCGCGGTAGTTCACGCCTCGGGTGCAAAGCCGAGCTGTTGCATCATGGTGAGCATCCCGACCTGTGACCAGTCTTCCACCATCCTGCCGTCCTCCCAGACCGTGATTCCGACGGCCGGGAACTCCACGGATTTGCCGGTGGGTGGCGTTCCCATCAGCTCGCCCTCGTGGGTTCCGCGGCAGGTGAACAGCTGGGCTGTCTTGTTCCCGGACGCCACGATCCGTTCGAAGTCGAGCTCCAGATCCGGGAACGCCTCGCGGAACTGGCGAACGTTCTGGCGATGGGCTTCGATGCTCTCGATATCGGGATTGTGACCCGAGAGGTTGTGTTCGACGTACTCAGGCTCGACGTACTCCTCGATCACGTCAAGATTCCCCTCGACCCACACCTCATTGACATACGTTTTCAGTCGCTCTTTGTTGCGTTCTTCTTCGGTCGTCATGCTGGTTCCTCCGCAGTCGGGATGACGCCGAGCTGTTGCATCATGCCCATCATGTCGAGGCTGATCCAACTTTCGGCGAGTTTGCCGTCCTCGATCTGGTAGATGTCGATGCCGTCGATCTCGAACTCCTTGCCCGTGGGTTCGAGGTCCATGAACTCCCCCTCGTGGGTAGCCCGACCGACGTGACGGGTAACGACCGTGTCACCTTCGGCGAACGCATCCTCTTCGCTGATCCAGAGGTCGGGAAACGCATCGAACAGCTGCGACCAGAACTCGACGAGGTTCTCGCGCCCCCGCAACTCCCCATCCGGGAGAGCCGGGTTGTGTTCGACATAGTCCTCGGCGATGAGATCCTCGGCCGCCCCGAGGTCCTTCTCGGTGAGTACTCGTTGGTGGAAGTCCTCGACTATCGCTATGTTGGCCGATTCTGAATTGTCGGTGGTTGCCATCGTACCTCCACCATACTCTGCTTGCCGGCGGCTATTAACTCACATTCAGAACATATGTTCAGGGGGTGAACACTCAAGCCGATTCTGGCGGTTCGCTAGCGAGCGCACCCGCTCCGATTGTCGCTGATTCCGAACGTGCTGATTCGAAATAGGATCGCGCCCACTCGTGAACTTTCGTGTCCGTGGTTTCGAGCGTCCCGGGTGGCGGCCCTTCGTCGACGTGCCCACAGATAACCACCAGATCGTCGAACGTCGTCACCATGTGGAGCGGTGTACTCCCTGTGTACCGATGGAGTGTCCCGTTCTGAGAGCCAAGTATGTCCTGGAATCGCTCCCGGAGACCGTCGTCGTTCCGGATCATGCCGAGAGCGGTTTCGTCGACGACGACTTCAAAAGACCCCTCACCTTCGACGACTAACTCACGGATAGCATCGACTACTTCGTGGGAAAATCCGATTGCAGTCCCCCGAATGTGCTCCGCGCCGTGAACGCAATTCGCCGCGTGTCGGATCGCCTCCGTTTGGCTTTCCCAGCTCGACGCACGGAGCACATCGGCGTCGTGGAGACGAGCCAAATCGAACTCAAACTCATCGACTGGAAGCCACTGGAGGGCATCGTCCAGCTGGTCTCCAACGGTCAGGTTTGCACGGAGGCGGCTGAATTCCCGGGAGACCAGTCTCCCCCGGGCCGTCGCTTCGTACTGTCCGTCGTCCTGGACGATCCATTGCCACTCCTGTAGGTCATCGAGTAGCCGGGCAATCGTGATGCGGGAAACGTCTGCGAGTTCTTTGAGTTCGTGACGTGTCCGCGGCCTCTCGGCCAATGCTTCGAGGACCTCTACGCGGTGTGGCGACCGGGCAAGGAATTCGATGGCGTCGAACTGCGAACTCATACGTGTGTTAACGTTTGCCAAGTGAATAAAACCCGTTGTCGGAGCACCCCACTAGCGCCGAGTCGAAGCTTAGCAATGCTATGTTGGAGCGGTAATGAATGCAACACCACTTTCTCTTGACCGTGAATTTCGCCTAGTATCGCGCGTTGGATAGGGTGGCTTTCACCGCGTGAAATCTTTTCACTGGAAATCATTTCGTGGGTGCTCCTACTTCGTCTCCGATATGGGTCGGTCACCACCCGACGACGTTCGACGTGGTATCTCTGTATTCACAGTGAGACAGAATCCGGCCCTTGAGATGACAATGACCAAACCAAACCGAGCGACCGTCTCGACCGTCGGCGATGGCGATACCTATTGGACCGGCTTTCCGAACACCATCCGCATCACTGGGGACGAGACCGGTGGCGCGTTCACCATGATCGAAATGCGAGTCCCTTCTGGATTCTCCGGGCCCTCACACGTCCACCACGACGAGCACCAGACCGACCACGTCGTCGAAGGCGAACTAGTGTTCACCGTTGGCGAGGAGACCATCGTCGCAGACGCCGGCACTATCGTCCACTGCCCCAAGGACATCCCGCACTCGTTCAGCAACGAGTCCGATTCCGAAGCGCTGGTCTACGATTGGCTCCATCCCGCCGGATTCGACGAATTCATGGCACGAGCGGCACCGCAGGTGACGGATCTCGAAGATCCCCTCGAGCTGGAGATGGACCGGGCACAGGAACTCGCCCCAGAGTACGGGCTCGAGTTTCTCCCACCGGAAGCCAAAGGACCCGATGCATGATCAGCTGGTAACCACCGGCGTTCTCTTCCGATAGCAGGCAATCGAACGGCCAGCAACTTCTATATCGTTTCTCGACAAATCGTGTTATACGATGACGGCCGACACTGAAGAACAGGCACCGAACCCGCCAGTTGAGGAACTGGTGTTCCTCGCCCGCTCACCCCACAGGGTACAACTCCTCACGCAGTTATCGACTGAGAAACGAAGCCGGCGTGACATCCAAGAAACAACTGGTATCTCACAACCGACGCTCGGTCGGATTCTGGGCGACTTCGAACAGCGCCACTGGATTTCGAACAACCACGACGGCACGTATGCCCTTACCCCGCTGGGAGCAATGCTCGCCGACACGGTCGACGACCTGCTTTGCGTGCTCGAGACGATCGGTCAACTTCAACACCTCTGTGAACATCTCCCGTTGGAACAGCTAGAGTTTGACCTGAAATACCTCACGAGAGCCACTATTACCACTCCCACGTCGGCTGACCCGCTTGCGCATATGCGCCGGTTTGACGAACTCGCCGCTGGGGCCAGCACCGTCAAGATGGTTAGTAACGTCCTTTCGTGTGCACCCACACACACGACCTCCGACGCCGACCGTGAGTTATTCACCCATGTCGACGAAATTATCGTTACGGAAGACGCGTTGACATCTGACCTCGACAATGCTGCCTTGAGAGAGTGGCTAAACGAACAAATCGAGGACGGACATCTCTCGCTCTACAAGTACGACGGATCGGCCGAGTTCCTTTTCGGGATATTCGATACGTGTATCGGCATCGTTCCAATTGATGGTACTGAAATGCCCTGCGGGTTGATCGAATCAGGGGCTGAACCAATCCGAGAATGGGCGACGGATCTCTTCGACGTATATCAGCGAAGGTCGACACGCACCACACTTGATTCTGTTCCGGTCTGAAACCATCCCTGATAAAACACTGGGGATACGATACCGTAGAACGACCCTCGTACTCCTTCTATTGACAGGCTAGTCCCAAGGTAGCAGGCCAGACGTAGCGATCACTCATGCCAACTTCAGCTAACCGGGAGGTCATAGTCAACACTCCCCCAGTTCGGACATTCCATCTGATACAGTCCGGTCTCCCCGCCTCCATTTCGACCTACTCACCGAGTCTCACATTCTTCACGGGGTGCCGCGTGGAGTCGCCTATTATTTGTACTGGCAGGAACACTCGACCCACTATTTTGATTTCTACCCGGAACTGCTAATAGTGGTTCGTGTCCTGGTGCGAGTACTACTACTGATGGACCGCGACGACTTCGACGAGGACTCCTCCGGTGAGATCATACAGCTCGTGTGAATCGATCGGTGCCTGGTACGCAGGCGACAGGTTCCACCTTCCGTCGGCACGTTCTGGCGGTCAAAAAATCGATATCAGAGAAGAACGAGGGGACGCCCGATCACCGAGCGACGAATGCTCGGGTAGGAGTCCTTAGCTTGATTGCGGGATAGAGACGGTGAGTTGGCCGGTGTTGCCGCCACTGAACGTGCCATTCGCGACCTCATGGAGCTCCTGCTGGTCGACTTCCGAGAGGTCGAACGGCCCGGGCAGGGTAAACACCGCGAGGTGGAGATCCCGCGTCTCCGCATCCGGATCCAGTTCGAATTCGACGGTCACTTCCGTCGGGTTGCCCGCGTCGTCAAACTGGAACGATTTACTCACGATCGTCACATCCCCGAGCTGGCCGTCGAACCGTTGTCGCCGGACCGAGGGATTCTCCGTGACGCCATCCTCCGAATTCCCGAGGGCGGACATCAGATCGTCCGGCCAGTACGCGGGTGGGTCGGGCGGCATGTCGCCTTCACCGAAGTCCACCTGCCAGTAGACCACGTCTGGTTCCTCACGCACCGGGGGTTCGTCGAGGAACGGATCGAAGTGGACGTTCGAGAGGGTCGCCGTCGAGTTGGTCACATTGCTTCCGCTCCCATCAGCGAGCGTCCCGGTCACTGGGTCTTCATACGGACCCGTACTGTTCGGCCCGTCGCTGGCGTTCCAGTAGTTGGAGGTCGCGTTGACGTACGTGCCGTCAGTCGTGTTCTCGTTCTCCACACCGTAGTCATCACCAGCGAGGAAGTTGTTGTGGATCTCGATGCCCACGACCGGGCCGTTGTGGATGAGGACTGCCGACCTGACGTCGGTGATGGTGTTGAACTCGAACTTGAGCGTGCCGACGGGGGGTTCAGTCCCGTTTGCCGGGTCGATCTCGATTCCAATCGTATCCTCAGCCGTCACGTTCCCCGCGATCTCGTTGTCTTGGACCTCGACGTCGACGTCGAATGCTTCGAGGAACTGCACCTCGAAGCGCATGCCGTGTGAATCGAAGCCGTCCATCTGATTCCGCTCAACGGTGACGTCGATGGTTTGGTTGAACCCGTTGGTTTCGATCAGTTCGAGTGTCGTGGTGTTCGCCGTGATCTCGTTATCAGCCACCGTGATGGTCACGATTGAGTCATTCCCATCGGCGTGAATCTGGCCGATCCCTTCATCGCCTGCTTCCATCGTGTTGTTGAGGATGGAGATGTCAGCCACCAGCCCGACGCCATCTGCCTCGATGTCCTCAATGGTATCATCGGTAGTGAACAACTCGTTATTGGCGATGTGGAGGGTGACGGTCACGTTGTCATCGTCAGCGTGGATGTCCTGGATCGCTTCGCCGTCACTGGCGGTGATCCAGTTGTTGACGATGGAGATGTTCGCATCCACGCTTTCGTCATCGACTTCGATATCCTCGATTCCGTCGTCCTCAGCGTCGAACGTATTATCCTCAATACGGATCGTTACAACAGCATCATTTTCGTCAGCGTGGATGTCTTGGATCGCATCGTCGCTCGCGTTGATCCTGTTGTTGACGATGGAGATGTCCGCGTTGACTCTCGCGCCGTCGACGTCGACGTCCTCAATCCCGTCCGTGCCAGCGACGATCTCGTTGTCCTCGATACCGACGGTCACGCTCTGATTGGCGTGGTCCGCCACGATGTCGAGTGCGTCATCACCCACCGTAAAGGAGTTATTCACGATCGAGATATCTGCTACCGTCTCATCGTCGTCCATCTCAATATCCTCGATCCCGTCATCGTCCGACGTGACATTGTTATCGGCTATCCGCAGGGTGACAGTTTGGTTGACGGAATCTCCGAAGATATCCTCGATCCCATCATTGCCGCCCGTGATCACGTTACCGATGATCGAGACGTTCGCCGTGGTATTGGTTCCACGGAATTCGACATCCTCGATTCCATCGTTACCAGCATCGATGTCGTTTCTGGTAACCGCGAGCGTCACGTCACTGTCGTCGCCGTCAGCGTTCAGATCCATCCCGTCGTCAGTGACGTTCGTGATCCGGTTGTCGGCAAGTTCGATATCGATAGTGGCATCGTCTCCAGTGGCCTCGAGGACAAGTCCATCATTCGTTGCCCCGTCCAGCGTCGTATCGTGGAGCAAGATGTCGGAAAACGTCACACCATCGAACGGCGCATAGAGCTTGAACGCGTCATCACCGCCGTCGACCGTGACGTCGCGCACCGTGACGTTCGACATGGTTGACGTCGTTGAGACGTTCACGCCGGCGCCGATAATGCCCTTCTCGATCGTGTGGCCCTGCCCGTCAAAGATGACGTCAGACGATGTAATCTCGATGCAGGACTCTGTCGTCAGGTTTGTGATGTCGCTCGTCAGCTCATATAGCCCGGGCGAGTCGATCGTTCGACAAGAGTTTACTGACTCTGCTGCTTGGGCTGTATCGAATAGTATCACGCCCGCGAGGGGAGCAAGCACCATGACGAGTGCGATCACTGCGACGCTTACGGTACGGAATCCTGGGCTGCCCGCTGATCCGAGGTCGGGCGGCTTGAATGTAAACCGCATGTGATCCACAATTAGAAGAGAGGTTGTTGTAATGGAGCTTATGCGAACCACTAGTAAACGGATGCAACGCAGTAGGAACCTGATACATCACCGGTAGCTCCCGGCTTCTGTCGCATCGGAGCCGGCCATTCCCGGGAGGCAAACCCCGAGAGAACCTTTAGGTGCGGCGAAAATCCATTTGTTCGTTGAACTATTATTACACGGGATTTTACCGTTCTATAGCAAACCTAGGCCGGGAGTTGAACCCGGGCTCTCGTCTTTCCCAAGGACGAATTATGTTACGTGGCCTAGATGTCCGGGTTTCGCCGTGTACAGGCCACCGGCGTGTGGGCCGATTTGTCGTAACCCTCCGCAGCCCCCGGATTTTCCACCCGTCACTCCCTGTTCTGGTCATTGTAGTCGTATTCGTCATCAACCAAAAATGCCCAGTACTCATCCTGTCGGGACGAGTGGTAATACGAGTCTTGGTTATCGGATAATTGTTCATGATTTATTGTTTGACCCTTCGATAGCGTGACTATGGACTCGCCCCTGGACACCATCGAGTACCTCGCCCGGTCTGACCACCGGGTCGAAGTGCTCACTGCTATCTGTACCACGCCGCGGAACCGCGAGGAGATACGTGACCTCACGGACGCTTCCCGGGTCACTGCGGGGCGGATCATTGCCGACCTCGAAGGACGTGGCTGGATCGTTCGGCGTGGAACGGAGTACGAGGCAACGCCGGATGGACGGTTCGTCGTCCGTGAGTTTACCCGTCTGATGGAGAACTTGAAGACGTTCTCCCGTCTCCCGCCGGTCGTCGAGTGGTTTCCCGATGGGCAGCCGACATTCGATCTGCGTCTGCTCAATGATGCCACTGTCGTCACAGCTGACGAAGGGGACCTCATCGCGCCTATCCACCGTGCGCTAGAGCTCATCGACCGGTCCGATCAGCTCGTTGCCGTCGGCAACGGCGCTTCTCGAGAATTTATCGAAGCCATTCGGGACGCCGTCGAAGCTGGTCAGACGAACACTCTACTAGGACCGCCGGCCATGGTCGATGCTCTCCAGACTGATCCGGATCAGCTGGCTGACATGCGGGCGATCCTCAGGTCGGGACGGGCGACGCTACTACAGTATGAGGGCGATACGGACCTCCCGGTGATCCAAATCGGTGACGATTCGGTGGCGCTCTGTAGCGGCGACCACCGGGCCATGATCGAGACGGACGACGACACCGTCTACGACTGGGCGACGTCATACGTCGAGTCGCTCCGGAACCAGGCCACTCCGGTCCCCGCGGAAGCGTTTGTGGAGAAAGAAGTCCCCCAGGACGACGAAGTCCTCGTTGAGTAACAGGGGTGGACTACCGCGCTGGCGATTCCACCGCACCGACCTGCTCGAGCATGCCGAGACGGTCAACGGCGGCCCACGTCTCGGCTA
>CAZEDI010000073.1:0-11458 GCA_964510865.1 uncultured Halobacteriales archaeon | reverse complement strand
TCAACCGGAGGTGAACATCGGGCTCGTCGGCCACGTCGATCACGGGAAGACGACGTTGGTAGAGGCGCTGTCCGGCGAGTGGACCGATCAGCACTCCGAGGAGATGAAACGTGGTATCTCCATCCGACTCGGCTACGCCGATGCCACGTTTCGCCGCTGCCCCGAAGGGGACGGCCCCGAAGCCTACACAGTTGCAGAGTCGTGTCCCGAACACGAGGTCGAGACCGAACCTCTCCGAACTGTTTCGTTCGTCGATGCGCCAGGACACGAGACACTCATGGCAACGATGCTTTCGGGTGCTGCGATTATGGATGGCGCCGTACTGGTGATCGGGGCAAACGAGCCAGTCCCCCAACCCCAGACGGAGGAGCACTTGATGGCGCTGGACATCATCGGTATCGAGGATATCGTCATCGTTCAGAACAAGGTCGACCTGGTGGATCGAGACGGGGCCCGCGAGAACTACGAGGAGATCAAAGACTTCGTGGCGGGTACTGTCGCGGAGGATGCTCCGATCATTCCTGTGAGTGCCGGCCAGAACGTCAATCTTGACCTCCTTATCCAGGCACTCGAGGAGGAGATCCCAACGCCGGATCGTGATCCTGACGCCGCCCCCGAACTCTACGTGGCACGCAGTTTCGATATCAACCGCCCCGGGACCACCTGGGAAAATCTTCTCGGTGGGGTCATTGGTGGAAGCCTCGCGCAGGGCGTGCTCGAAGTTGACGATGACATCATGCTTGCCCCCGGTCGTGAGATCGAAGAAGGTGGTGAATCCCACTACGAGGCGATCGAAACCACTGTCCGGTCACTACAAGCCGGTGGAGCGTCCGTCGAGCAGGCGACTCCCGGTGGCCTGATAGGCGTTGGCACTGGACTCGACCCGAGCCTTACCAAGGGCGACGGCCTCGCCGGGCAGATCGCCGGGGAGCCGGGAAGCCTCCCACCGACGTGGGAAACATTCACCATGGAGGTCGACTTGCTCGAACGAATTGTCGGTGCCGAAGAGGACGTGGATGAGATTTCGACGGGTGAACCATTGATGCTCACTGTCGGGACAGCAACGACAGTCGGTTCGGTGACGAGTGCCCGGAGCGGTGAGTGCGATGTCCAGCTCAAACGCCCCGTGTGTGCTCGTCCGGGGGCAAAGATCGCTATCAACCGGCGCGTTGGATCGAGATGGCGTCTCATCGGCGTCGGCACTCTCTTGGAGGGATGACTGTGGTAGCTCTCGACACGAGCGCACTCATGGCGCCGGTCGAGCTCGACCTCCGTCTCTTTGATGAGCTCGATCGTCTACTTGGGGAATACGAGGGGGTGGTCCCCGATGCCGTCATCGAGGAACTCTCCCGGCTTGCGACGGGCGGCGGTGTAGAGGCCCGCTCGGCGCGTGTCGGAAGCGATTTGGCCGAGCGGTGTCGAACGATGCAGACGAACGAGACAAACGGTGATGACGCACTCGTTGATCTCGCACGGGCTGGCGAGGTCGACTATGTCGTCACGACTGACCGGCCTCTCCGGAATCGGGTACTCTCGACGGGCGTACCCGTAATCGAGTCACGAGGTCGGCGAACGCTCGGAATCACGGAGCCATAACATGTACAAGCGGGTCAGACTCACAGACACGGTCGAGGTACCGCCGGAGGACCTGGGTGAAGTCACGCCCAACCTCGTCAAGCGACTCCTCCAAGACAAGCTCGAAGGCCGCATGGACGAAAAGGTAGGGAGTGTCGTCTCGGTGGTCGAGGTGCACGACATCGGCGAGGGGGCGGTCCTCCCGAATCGGCCGGGCGTCTATTACGAAGCCGATTTCGATGCGATCACGTTCGATCCAGAAATGCAGGAAGTCGTCGACGGCACTGTTGTCGAAGTCGTCGAGTTCGGTGCCTTCGTCGGAATCGGTCCGATCGACGGACTGCTACACGTCTCCCAGATCTCCGATGAGTATCTCAATTACGACGGAGAGAATCAGCAACTTACCTCAGGGGAATCTAATCGATCTATCGGCGCCGAGGACGCCGTGCGGGCCCGAATCGTCACTAAGAGCATTGACGAGCGGAACCCACGGGATTCGAAGATCGGCCTCACGGCCAGACAGGTCGGGCTCGGCAAGCACGGATGGCTGAAAGAAGAGCGCGAGAAGCGCCAGGCCGCGGAGTAACTTATGGCACAAAATCGACTCGTCTGTCGCGACTGCCACTCGGTGATCGACAATGCCGATGCTGAAACATGCCCGACGTGTGGCTCCTCGAGCCTGACCGACGACTGGGATGGCTACGTCATCATTCTGCACCCCGACGATTCGGAGATCGCACGCCAGATGGAGGTCACCGAGCCGGGGAAGTACGCCCTTAAGGTTCGCTGACGTGTCAGGAAACGCCGACCAACCGACGCCACTTCTTACCCTTCCCGATGACCTCCGGGTCGAGCTCAAGGATCCGATGGGGCCGGTCGAACCCGATCCAGACGCACTTGTATCCGAGGTAACGGGAGCGCTGATTACCGTGGGCGACGTGGTCACCTACCATCTCGAACAAGCTGGCCGGATACCGGATGTCTCGCTCATCGACGAGCGTACGAAGCGACAACCGGTTGATGAGGAGATTGGTGAGTCACTGGATCCTGCTGATCACAGAGTGGGAAACCCGGCAGGGACGCTCACCGAGGAGCTCCTCACAACACTCCGGACGGCAATCGAAGCCGACGTGTCGACGCGTATCCGTGTCGACGGCGAAGAAGACCTCGCGACAATACCGTCGATCATCGCCGCACCTGATGGAACGAGCGTCGTGTATGGCCAGCCCGACGAGGGAATGGTCCATGTCAGGGTTTCACCGGAAACGAGAGCGCGGGCACGATCACTTCTCGAGCGAATGGACGGAGATCATAGGGCCGCGATTTCGATACTGCTCGACTGATTTCGTTTCCGAGCCGACAATATAATAGCCACCGCCCGGCTAGACTCGCCCAACATGCAGTGGAAACCGGATTGGGGGCTGCGACTCCGAATGGTCGTGACAATGGGGCTCCTCTTCGTCCTCTTCATCGTCTTCGCCGCTGTCATCACGACATACTTCAACGGAGGGATGACGATGATGCTCGTCCTCTTCGGGGGGTTCTCGATCGCGCAGTGGTATTTCTCGGACTGGCTGACCCTGAAGAGTATGGGTGCGACGGTGGTCGAAGAAGAGGAGTACCCACAGCTCCATGCGATGGTCGAACGCCTGTCCCAACAAGCCGATCTCCCGAAGCCGAAGGTCGCGGTCGCCGACACCCAGCAGCCAAACGCGTTTGCGACGGGGCGGTCGCGTAGTCACGCTGCTGTCTGTGTGACGACTGGGATTCTCTCTACGCTTACCCAAGAGGAACTGGAGGGCGTGCTCGCCCACGAACTCGCACATGTGAAAAACCGCGACATGGCAGTAATGACGTTCGCGGGACTCCTTTCTACGCTCGCATTCATGATCGTGCGCTGGGGTTGGTTGTTCGGAGGCGGGCGAAACCGCCAAGGTGGAGGCGCCCCGATCATAGTCGCAATCGCTGTGTCGATCGCCGTCTGGATCGTCTCATTTCTTCTGATCCGGGCACTGTCACGGTATCGCGAATACGCGGCGGACCGCGGTGCAGCGGTTATTACTGGACAACCATCCGCGCTTGCCTCCGCTCTCCAGAAAATCGCAGGGCGGATGGACCAGGTGCCGGAGGAGGATCTCCGGGATCAGGCCGAGATGAATGCGTTCTTCATCATTCCAATCAGAGCTGGGACGATCGGGAAACTCTTCTCGACACACCCGCCGACGGAGAAACGCATCGAGAATCTCCGTCGCCTCGAGCGCGAGATGGAGACGGCGTGACACGTCCTGCTTGACGCGCGCCGATATCGAGTGTGTATTCTCCCTCTGCATAGGCGAAAATCGAGAAGGTGTAGAGATTCCGTAGGCTCCTCGTATTATCGACGGGGTTGATTCTGTCTGTCCCGGTACTGCGGCTGGTACTCGCTGTGGCCGCGGTCGGGTTCCATCCCCGGGACCGCCTCTTGAATTCGATCGGTAATACCACGCTGGTCATCACGTTGGTACTGCTGCTGCTGATGGTCACCTCGTTGGTGGCCATGCTGACCGCGTCGCTGGCGGTCCCAATCCTGGCCCTGCTGCTGTCGCTGGCCTGGCTGCTCTTGCTGTTGGCCGGAGTAGTCTTGGCGCTGACCGTGATGCTGGCGCTGTTGCTGGCCTGGGCGCTGGCCGACCTGTCGGTGGGTTTCTTGTTGGGATCCCTGTTGGCCGGACCAGTGCTCTCCGTGCCGGTTCTGCTGGTCGCCTCGATGGGTTTGCTGGCCGTGTTCACTCCCCATGCCGGGCACTATCTCTTGAACGGCGTCGGTAATACCACCGTGATTCCCCTGTGATTGTTGCCCCCCACGCTGGCCCTCGTGATAGTCTCCTTGCTGGTACCGCTGATGCTCCATTTGCTGATTACGCAGATGGCCACTTATCTCATCGACGTGTTGCTGCCCATGGAATTGATCGGCGGGGCCGCGCTGGTACTGTTGTCTCTGACGGTGCTGCTGTGTACGTTGAGGTCTGTCTTCACGGTAATGTTCGTTCATCGTCTTACGTTCGGAGAATGGGGAGAACCATGTGGGTCCTCATCAAATCGAGGCGTGCCATTCCCAAAGTAGATGGAGACTGTTCACGATGGTAATTTGCACCAAACGTCCTGTAATCCAGTCTTATAGCGCAACGTCAGCATCTCCTACCCATCGGTACTACTGTATAGACCGGTTCGACGTACAATTCGTTCATCGTTCGAGACGATCATCACGAAACTCTCCGGTGAATGAGTTCATCGTGACGGTGTGGTCCACATCTACTGGATTCCCCGTCTGTCTTTCGTCTGGTCTCCACGTCTCGATGGAGAATTCGGCGTGACCAGCCTCCGAGACGTACTGCGCCGTTATGACAGTGCCTCGACGACTGCATCGTACGCTGGTTTCCGCCCGTATCGACTGTCGAGCAGAAGCGGGTCATCCGTCAAAGCATCGTCGAAATGGGAGATCCAGGAGTGGCCATCGTCAACGCCCCATACAACGAATGTTTCACACCCGGCATCAAGCGCTGCTTCGACTACGTCACCGTAGTAGTCAGCCTGTTCCTCGAGGTAGTTCTCCGGAACAGAGTCAACGGGGAACGGAACGTCCATCTCGGTAATATCGACCTTGAGGCCCAGGTCCCGGAATCGTTCGACGTTATCCGCAATCGAATCAGGGTCCGGGGGTGAGTGCATCGCATGCATCTGGAGACCGACGCCGTCGATCGGGATCCCACGATCCACCATCCCGGAAACCAAGTCATAGATCTCGTCGGACTTGTCGTTGATCTCGTCCGCCCCGTAGTCGTTGTAATAGAGATCAGCATCCGGGGCAACGTCATTCGCCCACTCGAAGGTCAGATCCAAGTATTCCTCACCCAGACCTCGAAGCCATGGCGTTTCTCGCAAGCCACCGCTATCGTCGACTGCTTCGTTCACGACGTCCCATGCATCGATCATGCCAGCGTATCTCCCTGCGACCGTTCGTACGTGTTGTCTGAGCAGTTGACGAAGCTCTCGGTCAGTATACTGCCACGGGTGCAGCCACTCGGGGAGCTGGTTGTGCCACACTAGCGTGTGCCCGCGCATGTACATGTCATGCGAGAGCGCGAAGTCGACAATGAGGTCGGCATTCTCGAAGTCAAACTCGTGTTCCGATGGCCGGGTTCGCTCCATCTTGAGGGCATTCTCCGTCGTCACAGCGTTGAATTCCCTGAGTGCGTTACGATACCCGTACTCTCCACGGAGCGGGCCGGCTGCAACTGCAGCTCCGACCTGGACACCTCGCTCATCTGCTGCCTCGCGTAACGTTCGTGGCATGAAGACTTGATTCGTGGGATGACTCTTAATTCTGGGCGTCACCTACCCGTTATTCCGGTAGTGCGACAATTGTTTGACCACTATACTCGTCCGTCGGCTTCAGACTGGATCAAGTGAGGGGGGATTTACGTGGGGAGAGAGCGACGGGGAACAATAATGGAGGGCGTCCTGTGGTATCTGCTTGCAAGTTCCCGAGGAGGTCCGACCCGTATCCGTATCCTACAGGCACTGAATGAGCATCCGAGAAATCCCAACCAGCTTGCGGGAACGCTCGATCTAGATTACACGACGATCCGCCATCATCTTGATGTCCTCGAGGAAAACAACGTCGTCACGGCGTCAGGGGACGAGTACGCGGCGGTCTATTTACTCACGGAGCAGGTCCGCTCGAACTGGGAGACGGTTGAGGAAATCTTCACGACAGTCGAAGAGGACTCGTGACGATCTTCTCAGTTCTTTACGAACGGCGACAGTACCAGTTGTGCGACGGTATCAATTTCGGACGGAGTTTGGACAGGACATATTAGGGGGTCGTTCCAAGAGAAAGCACATGGGGATCTGGCTCGACGTGGCCCGGCTCGTGGCCGGGGGGAACGTTCTTCTTCTCCTGAGTCTGGGATACGTCTGGCAGGCCAATTATCGACAACACGGCGCCCGTCACACGCTTGGATTACTCGTCTTTGCAGGGTTTCTCCTCGTCGAGAACGCGCTCTGGCTGTATTTTTATATCGCACACCCGGCATTCGTTGGATGGTTCGATGCCTCAGGACCAGAGATTCAGCTCGGCATGACGATGTTGTGTGGATTCGAGCTCGTTGCGCTCCTCTTTCTCGCCCGAATCACCTGGTTGTGAGGTCGGACGAAATTTGGACGTAGTTCGGAAAAGGTTCAACCCCTATTCGTCCCCCGACTCCCCTATGGAGTTGAACCGCCGACGGTTACTTGCGGCTATTGGCTCGAGTGTAGCACTCTCCGGCTGTATCGGCGACGATGCTGAGCCGACTGATACCCCGACTGATGCGATGGGTGGAGGGGCGACTCCCACGCCAACCGAGGCTATGGGCGGTGGCGAGACGCCCACGGAGAGCCCAACACCGACAGAATCTTCCCAGGGGGCGACGGTGCAGGTGCGCGATCATCCGGAACATGGCGAGATTCTCGTCGATGACCAGGGCATGACTGTGTATATGTTCGACTCGGACACGAATGGTGCAGGCGAGAGCACGTGCTCTGGTGATTGTGCCAGTGCCTGGCCGGCCGTAACGGTCAGTGGAGACCCCACAGGAGGCGAAGGAGTTACAGCGGATCTGACGACGTTCGAGCGCGACGATGGGGAGATGCAAGTGGCTGCCGCTGGTTGGCCGCTGTACTACTTCGTCCAAGATGAAGAGCCGGGAGATGCGAACGGTCAGGGCATTCAAGATGTCTGGTGGGTCCTCCGACCAGATGGGACGCCGGTGAAGCCAAACTCGACGGCAACGCCCTCGTCGTCCGCGACCGTTGAAACCCGTGATCATCCGGAACACGGTCAAATCCTCGTTGATGCGGACGGGATGTCCCTGTACATGTTCGACAATGATACGGAAGGAGCTGGTGAAAGCTCGTGTGCCGGTGGCTGTGCAGAAAACTGGCCGCCCCTGACAGTAGACGAGGAGCCGAAGGCAGGGTCAGGTGTAACAGCGTCCCTTTCAACCTTCGAACGGGATGATGGAAAGATGCAAGTAGCCGCGGGTGGCTGGCCGCTGTACTACTTTGTCCAGGACGAGGAGCCAGGGGACACGAATGGTCAGGGAGTCCAGGACGTTTGGTGGGTCCTTGATCCAGGGGGGAATCCGATCAAAGGGAACAACATGGGTTCCGGATACTGAGCCACCGCAGTCGATCCAAAGACCGATTGGGACCGGCCTCTAATATCGGGCCGATGGGACTGTTTGATCGTGTCCGGGAGACCTTTGGTTTCGGTGCCGAGACGGCCGCTCAGCGTGAGGCCGATCCGGACGACCTTTTCGGGATGAGTACGGCGTACGTGACTATGCACGCGGACTTGGATTTCGATGCGATTGACACGGCAGGTCTCTGCTTTGCGGGCGTCGATAGCACTGATTTTGCGACGACACTAGAGGACGCCCGTGATATCATCGAAGCGGGTGAAGAAGGAACGATCGCCGACGATCACGAGGACGACCATGGCTATCGGTGGGTTGTCCTCGAAGACCCCGACTTCGAAGACTTGGTGGTCGGAGTTCACGCAGCAGCAGACGAATTTATCACGCAGGGGTACGGATCACGTCTTCTCGCTGCAGTCTTCGGATTCGAGCGACGTGTCGATACGTCGGAGGAATCATCCCACGCGTACTGGATCTATTCCTTCCGGCGAGGCGCATACTATCCCTTCGCTCCATCGGGTGACCACGAGCGGGATAACGGACTCGAGTTCAAACTTCGTAGCGTCCTGGACGGGGAGCTCGATATCGAAGAGGACGAATCATATTGGTATCCACTTTGGCCAGACTCCCCCAGTGGATATCCATGGGAATAGTCTGCCTCCCCGAAATTCGTGGCTGAACACCATTGTGAGGGAAGAAACTTCATGTCTCCTCGCTGCAAGCTAGGCTCATTTACCAACAACCGTATATATTGCTTCAACTGGTCACGGAAACCCGCCAATACGGAATCAAACCTGATAATCGCACGCAGAGTTTTAAATACCACGTCGCAGGAATACCAGAGTGTAATGACGACATTTCCAACCACGGTTCGAACGAGTATGGCATCGGTAACGCCACTTGTCGAGGTCCTTCTCATCGCGGCACTCACGATCGTTGCTGCTGCCTCTGTCGGGACGATCGTGCTGGTCTAATCGATATCAGACGTGGACCGCATAGAGGACGCTCAAATTCCAGATCGTCACAAGGACGCCGAGTGTCGATAGTCCGAGTGGAATCCCGACACGCTGGGGAGACGGGACAACCCGCCAGAGAACATACGCACCGCTGATCACCGCTGCTTTTAGTACGACCATGATACCGGCTCCGAACTGCTGATACACATGTGCGGCAAGTGGTCCGACCTCAACTGTCGACTGGAGGGGCAACCCGGCGAACGTCGTAATGAGGTCCCCGGCACCAAAAAATACGATAGCAATCGCCCACAGGTGTGGTGTGAGTGAGACGAGGTATTCGGTCGTTTCGTCGGTTTCGGTCACAGGTGGTCACCACGAGGTTCTGAATCGACTCTCATCGGATGATTAACTCTCCTCGGCAACCGGATTGACCTCGGTGGATGCGTCATAGCTAGTTACGTGACGGTTTCGTATACCGCACCATTCTCTCTCCGGTTCATCTCACCATCATTTCATCTCTATCCGTCTTCCCCACTGCCATCCGAAATCCATTACCAGAAATAGTCCACGGGGACGTAATAAATTATCACTCATTAACGGAGACAACGGACTCGGGGGACCTCCAGAGAATACAGTGAGAGAGCCTAGCCGTCGGTCATGGGAGGATGTTAGTTGGTACGTATCACCAACAACGCTTTAATGCCAGATCAGCTTTCTTCTGCCAAGCCAATGGGCATAGATGGAAACCTGGCAGTGCAAATCTGGAACTTCGCTCATTGGAATGGAGTAGTATGAACGCTCGGACGGTGGCCGAGTATGCGCTCGGCGCAATCGTTATCATCGTCGTCGGCTCCCTGTTCCTCGGCCAGGTACTCGGCCAACCAGTACTCCTGGGATTCGTCGAAACGGGAAGTATGGCACCGACACTCCAACCCGGTGATGGGTTTGTCGCTGCCCCGATGTTCACTACTGGCCCCGTCGAGGAAGGTGATGTCATCGTCTTCCATGCTGAAACACTCCATGGCGGGGGGTTAACGACGCACCGTGTCGTGGGCGAGACGGGTGCCGGGTTTATCACGAGGGGTGATGCAAACCCAGTCACTGATCAAGATAGCGGCGAACCCCCTGTTGGTCGCGATCAGATCGTGGCGAAAGCGCTCCAGATCGGTGGGTCGGTCGTTGTACTCCCAAATTTGGGATTACTCGTCACCGGTGTCAACGATGTATTGTCGACGATACAGCGGCAACTCGCCGTCACGCTCGGAACACGGGCGATCCTCGGGACGCAAGGAATCGCATATCTGCTGTTCGCCATCGGTATTCTATCGTACGTCGCGAGCCTGATATTGTCGTCTGGTCAACGTATGCGGACCCGACAGACGAAGCGGCAAACGGGGATGCTCAATGCTCGACTTGTCATCGTCGCGTTGACTGCAATCTTACTCGTGATCGTCACAGCGAGCATGGTCGTCCCGTCGGGAATGGAGACATTCGATATCGTGAGTTCCGACACCGATGCTCCGGGCTCACGAGTCATCGCTGCTGGCGGAGCGGAGAATGTGACGTATGTCGTCCCGAGTAACGGGCTCATGCCGACCACAGTCTACCTCGAACCCGCTTCAGACGGAATCGAAATCACACCACGTCGACTCGACATCGGTAGTGGCGAACAGAGGAATGCAACTATCACCCTGTTCGCGCCACCTGAAACGGGAGCCTATCAGCGACAGCTCATCGAACACCGGTATGTCACTTTACTTCCCCGCTCAACGATCGACACGCTCTATTCGATCCACCCTTGGCTTCCGATTATTGTTATCGATCTCCTGCTTGGCCTCGGATTTGCAGGTATTGCCTCCACGGTGGTCGGGTGGGGGACAATCCGGGTCGATTCCCGCAATCAGCGTTCGTTCATGACGCGCTTACGACGGTGGCTTCGTTAGACCTCGAACCAATCGCTGAACTCCGACTCGTCGGTCGTAAAGTAGTAGACGATGTCTCCTTCGACGACCGCGTATGCATCGATGTTCTTGTCATAGATCACTCGGCCATTCGAATCGATGGCCACGTCGACGAGATCTTCCAGTGAATCCGTCCGAACGTACTCCTTCTCGGACTTCGTGGGAATCTCTCCTCCGGAGATCCATTCATCGAACCGCGACCGCGACAGTTCAGTCTCGATTGCCGCAGGGTCGATTTTTCGATATCTGAGGGCGACAACCACTGCCATGACGAGCAGTCCAACACCGAGGAGAGAGAGCCCGCCGACGGCCACCATGTCCGGTGAGCCAGTCACCTGTCGTGTGACTGGCGTCGTGTGTGTACGACTTGCTTCCATATCCCCGCCGAGCCAGAAGGCCTGCTCGGCAAATACGAGTGATGAGCTCGAGGTAAGCGTCCCTGTATACTGATTCGTCTCGTAGCTCGTATTCAGCCGAAGGGTCACACTGAGTGATCCGACGCCTCCTATTGCAGCCCGTTTTTCGGTGACATCTGTCCGGATGGCACTCATGTTCATGGTGGCATTCGTCCATGCTACCCCATCAGTCACTTGTGCGCTTCGGGCAGTTATCACACGCCGTTCCTGATAGAATTCTCTGCCATCTCGTACTCCTCTCAGTTCGAGGACGACTCGTTTTGAGACGTCTACTTCGTGATCACTCGGAACATTTGTCCGAACCCGAAGTGTCAGATTTGGACTCGCACTGA
>CAZEDI010000072.1:7797-11548 GCA_964510865.1 uncultured Halobacteriales archaeon | reverse complement strand
AGACGAGTTCACGACACCGGTCTACTACGAATCGGACGTCGATCGATCGCACATCGACGACAAGACAGTTGCCGTCATCGGGTACGGCAGTCAGGGTCACGCCCACGCGCTCAATCTCCACGAATCGGGGGTCGATGTGGTCGTCGGCCTACGGGAAGCGTCCTCGTCTCGAAATGAGGCCGAGGAGGCGGGCCTCCGGGTGGTGACTCCAGACGAGGCGGCGGAAGAAGCCGACATCACGATCCTCCTGGTTCCCGATAACGTCCAGCCGGCGGTTTATGAGGCCTTGCGCGGTGGTCTCGAAGCTGGTGACACGCTGATGTTCGCCCACGGTTTCAATATTCACTATGGGCAAATCGATCCACCCGAGGGCGTCGACGTCACAATGGTGGCGCCGAAGTCTCCGGGGCACCTGGTCCGCAGGAATTACACCCGCGATCAGGGTACACCTGCACTTCTCGCACTCTATCAGGATGCGACCGGCGAGGCAAGGAACGAAGCACTCGCCTACGCGGACGCGATCGGGTGTGCGCGTGCGGGCGTCATTGAAACATCGTTCCAGGAGGAGGTCGAGTCCGATCTGTTCGGCGAGCAGGCGGTCCTCTGTGGGGGTGTGACCGAAATGGTAAAGAAGGGCTACGAGACGCTCGTCGATGCCGGCTACTCTCCGGAGATCGCATACTTCGAGTGCCTCAACGAGCTCAAGCTCATCGTCGACCTGATGTACGAAGGGGGCCTGATGGAGATGTGGAACTCGGTTTCGGACACGGCAGAGTACGGTGGATTGACCCGCGGGGAGTCCGTTATCGACGAGGAGGGTATGCAAGACATCCTCGAGGACGTCCAGTCGGGCGAGTTTGCCCGCGAGTGGATCGTCGAGAACCAGGCTTATCGACCCGCGTACAAGCAGTACCGGGGGGCGGAACAGGCTCACGAAATCGAAGCGGTCGGTGAGCGACTCCGTGGCCTCTTCGCGTGGGCAGACGACACCCCCGAACAGACAGAGGAGGTCCCTGCCGATGACTGAGCAGTTGGGAGATATCTCCCACCGGACATCGGATGACCCGATTCGGGATGTCTGGTTCCGCCAGGATCGTGTCACACTGACCGATGGTGGTCGTTCATCGAGAGGATCCGAAGATCGGGAGGATACACGGGACAGCCGACGTCGGACAACCCTGCGCGATGCGACGACCGAGCGTCTAGCTGAAGTATCTCACCGGCACGAAGATCAGCCGGACGTCCAAGGCGAACTGTGGAAGCGCGGTCGAGTCGAATCCCAGGACGATGAGTGAGGGAACGCTTTACGACAAGGTGTGGGAGCGCCACAAAGTCACCACGTTGCCGAACGGGCAAGATCAACTATTCGTCGGCCTCCACCTGATTCATGAGGTGACGAGCCCGCAGGCGTTCGGGATGCTCCAGGAGCGCGACCTCGAGGTGGCTCGGCCGGACCTGACTCACGCGACGGTTGATCATATCGTTCCCACGCAGGACCAGGCAAGGCCATACGGCGACGACGCAGCTGAACGCATGATGGCCGAACTGGAAGAGAACGTGAGAGAGGCTGGCATCACGTTCTCCGATCCCACGACCGGCAACCAGGGGATCGTTCACGTCATCGGCCCGGAGCAGGGCATCACCCAGCCGGGCAAGACGATCGTCTGTGGCGACAGCCATACGTCGACCCACGGTGCGTTCGGGGCCCTCGCGTTCGGTATCGGGACCTCGCAGATTCGTGACGTCCTCGCCACGCAGACGATCGCGATGGAGAAACAGCAGGTCAGGCGAATCGAGGTGAACGGTGACCTTGGTGCGGGTGTCGAAGCGAAGGACGTCATTCTCGAGATCATCCGACGACTTGGAACCGAGGGTGGCGTCGGCTATGTGTACGAGTACGCCGGCGATGCCATCGAGAACCTGGGTATGGAGGGCAGGATGTCGATCTGTAACATGACGATCGAGGGCGGTGCCCGGGCGGGATACGTCAACCCCGACGAGACTACCTACGAGTGGCTCCGTGAGACGGATTACTTCCAGGAACACCCGGGCCAGTTCGACGAGCTGAAACCCTATTGGGAGTCGATCCGGAGTGACCCGGACGCGACGTATGACGATGTCATTACTATCGATGGCTCGTCACTCGAGCCAGTCGTGACGTGGGGGACGACCCCCGGTCAAGGTATCGGCATTACCGAACCGATCCCGGCGCCGGAGGAGCTCCCCGCGGAGAAGCAGGATACGGCACGTCGTGCCCAGACGCACATGCGCGTCGAGCCAGGTGAAACGATGGAGGGCTACGACATCGATGTGGCTTTCCTAGGCTCCTGTACCAATGCCCGTCTCCCCGACCTGCGACGGGCGGCGGCACTCGTCGAGGGTCGCGAGATCCACGACGACGTTCGCGGTCTCGTGGTTCCCGGCAGCCAGCGGGTCCAAAGAGCAGCCGAGGAGGAGGGCCTCGACGAGATCTTCCGTGCTGCAGGTTTTGAATGGCGAAACGCAGGCTGTTCAATGTGCCTCGGCATGAACGAGGACCAGCTTCAGGGCGATGAGGCCTGCGCATCGTCGTCGAATCGGAACTTCGTGGGACGGCAGGGCTCGAAGGACGGGCGGACGGTCCTGATGAATCCCCGAATGGTCGCCGCAGCTGCGATCGAGGGCGAGGTCACTGACGTCCGCGAGATGAAGGAGGTGCGTACAGCATGAGCACTGACGAGATCCCCGAAGTCGACTTCGTCTCCGGGACTGGTGTCCCGATCAGGGGAAACGACATCGACACGGACCAGATCATCCCCGCGCGCTTTATGAAGGTCGTCACGTTCGACGGCCTTGGCGAATTCGCGTTTTTCGATCAACGCTTCGACGAGACAGATACCCCCAAGGATCACCCACTGAACGAGGACCGATTTCGGGACGCCAACATCATGGTCGTCAACGATAACTTCGGATGTGGCTCATCCCGTGAACATGCTCCACAGGCGTTGATGCGGTGGGGTATCGATGCGTTCATCGGTGAGGGGTTCGCCGAGATTTTCGCGGGGAACTGCCTTGCGCTCGGCATGCCGACGGTGACTGCTGATCACGAGACGATCAACGCACTCCAGCAGTGGGTCGACGACAATCCCGACGGGGAGATTGCACTCGATGTGGCTGCTGAGGAAGTCCGCTACGGGAGTACTGAAATCTCGGTGTCCGTCGACGACGCACAGCGCCAGGCTCTCGTCGAGGGCATCTGGGACACGACTGCATTGATGAAGGCAAACACGAACGCCATCGAGGAAACGGCAGCATCATTACCGTATGTCGGGGATGGAGACTGAATCCGTGCGAAATACGTCCAGGGGAGAATCCCATCCTTCTCAACCCCGGATCGCCAAGCGGTTGCCATGACAGTGCAAATCGCTGGTATCCCGGGTGACGGTATCGGTCAGGAGGTCGTTCCGGCTGCGATCAGGGTGCTTGAAGCCGTAGTCGATGTCGAGGTCACCGAAGGGGACGCTGGTGATACGGTACAGGCGGAAACGGGAGAGGCGCTCCCTCAAGCAACCCGTGAGCTCGTAGAAACCGCCGACGCAACACTGTTCGGCGCTGCTGGTGAAACCGCAGCCGACGTGATTCTCCCCCTCAGGCGCGCCGTCGACTCGTTTGTCAATGTACGACCCTCGAAAGCCTATCCGGGTGTCGATGCACTCCGACCTGAGACCGATCTCGTCATCCTTCGGGAGAATACCGAAGGTGTCTATGCTGG
>CAZEDI010000072.1:0-7787 GCA_964510865.1 uncultured Halobacteriales archaeon | reverse complement strand
GGACGACGTATCAACGCTTACACGCGTCGTCACAAAAACGGCCTCGAGACGCCTCGCCGAATACGCGTGTGAATACGTCGAAGAGCGAGAACTGCCAGGATTTCACGTCGCCCATAAGGCCAACGTCATGCGTGTTACAGACGGTGTGTTCCGGGATACTGTCCAATCTGTCGCTCGTGAACAGAATATCCAGACCGAGACGGTCCTGATGGATGCGCTTGCGACCCATCTCTGTCTCACACCCACGGAATACGACGTTATCGTCTGTCCGAATCTTGCTGGAGACGTCATCTCCGACCTCGCCGCGGGATTAGTCGGGGGGCTCGGCCTCCTCCCGAGCGCCAATATCGGCCCGGAACGGGCACTGTTCGAACCGGTACACGGTACTGCACCTGATATCGCCGGCCAGGGGATTGCTAATCCGAGTGCAGCGATTCTCTCCGCCGCAATGCTCCTCGACTACCTCGGGTGTGCGGAGGAGAGTCGGCGTATTCACGAGGCTGTCGAGGAGACTCTCCGTGTGGGGCCGCGGACTCCTGACCTCGGGGGCGATGCCCGAACCGCGGACGTGACATCGGCGGTCGTTGACCGGGCGCGCCAGTAGTCTCCTACTGCGTAGGCTATCGGTGCTGTAAGCACAGACAAACGAAGTGATACGTCGCCGTCTCCGTGACTATGTCCATCGGGGAATTCCCCCCGAGGTGTTCGGGTTTCTCCCCCCGTTCGAGTCCTGTGAACAACGTCGAGCGATGTTGGCAGACGAATCCAATATTCACCCAGTGGACATGAGCAGTGACCGGTTTCGCGTAGCGCAGGTTCTCGGGTTCTCGATCGCGTTTGGACTGTCGATCGTGTTCTTGGCCGTCTTCTTCACACTCCACATGAACGGGGGGAAGGCGACGGTTTCCCTTACGGCGTACAACGAGCGGTGGCTCGAGTTTGTCGTGGTCGTCATGATTGCGAATCCGCTCTTGACCCTCGCATACGCGACGTTTTTCGATCGAATTTCCTCGTGATTCCTGCATCGAGGGGCGCAGTCAGCTGTGCCACCCGAGCAGCTAAACGCCTCCATCGACAATCTCGGCTCATGCCCAACACTGTCCGAGTCCTGGGGGCGCCGACGGACTACGGTGCCGATCGACGTGGTGTCGACATGGGACCGTCCGCAATCCGGTATGCGGGACTCGCCGAGGCAATCAGATCGGCGGGCATGGAATGTATCGACGGTGGGGATCTCTCCGTCCCTCGGGCGGAGGAACGTGACGCAGACCGGAGCACGGTCGAGGGGCGCGCCAAGTTTCTTCCCGAGGTTGAGGACGTCTCGAGACGGCTCGCCGACGCGGTTGCATCGAGTCTCGCAGATGACCAGCTACCCCTCGTCCTCGGCGGCGACCACTCCGTCGCCATTGGCAGTATTGTCGGGGCTGCCCGGAATGCCGATATCGGTGTCGTATGGTTCGATGCCCATGGCGACTTCAACACGCCAGAGACGACACCGAGCGGAAACGTTCACGGCATGTCCCTTGCGGCTACACTCGGTCGTGACGTCTTCGATACCATGGAGTGGGCACAGGCTCCTAGGCTCTCTGAACCGAATATTGCACTCGTCGGTATTCGTGATCTCGATCCCGAAGAGCAGGATGCCCTCCGCGAAAGTGATCTCTCGATCTATACCATGTCGGATATAGACGAACGAGGGATGAACGATGTCGTTGACGAGGCACTCGATGTCGCCGCAGCAGGTGTCGACGGGGTGCACGTAAGTGTCGATCTCGACTTCCTCGATCCGAACGAAGCGCCAGGTGTCGGCACCCCCGTCAGGGGTGGTGCGACCTACCGGGAAGCCCATACCGCGATGGAAGCGGTCGCCGAGGGTGCAGACCGCCACGATATCCTTCGCTCGATTGAATTCGTCGAGGTCAACCCGATTCTCGATTCCCACAACGGCACAGCAGAATTAACAACAGAACTCGTGGCAAGTGCAGTCGGTAAGCGGATACTATAACCTAGGTCGGGGTACCGCTCGCGGCGGTTATCGTATACGGCCCTGACTCATCCTGTCCCGGTGTGTCGTAGAGAGGAACTGGTCGGCATAGCGCCTCGTGTCGGCAAATGTACTGGAGCTGTGTCCCGGGTACAGGCCGACTACTCGGGCAAACTGAGGTTCCATGTCGACAAAGCATGGATGGAAACGTTGAAAGACCTCTCCGGTGAAGGCCATCCCAATGGCAGCTACCGCATACGAACTACTCGCGTTCGTGCTGTTCGCCGCCGTCACGATCGGCGCCAGCATCGGCGTGGTGCTCGTCCGCGACATCTGGCACGCTGCCCTCCTTCTGGGGGTCGCGCTCTTGAGCGTCGCGGTGCACTTCGTGATGTTACGCGCCGAATTCCTGGCAGCGATGCAGATCCTCGTCTACGTCGGCGGCGTGCTGATTCTGATCAGCTTCGCCGTAATGCTAGTCCGTCGCGAGGAAACGGGGGAGGTGGCCGCATGACGTTCGTTCTTCGAAACCCAGTGCGGGGAATCGCGGCAATCGCGCTCTTCGGCGTGATTGCCGCAGTGATCCTCGCTGCGCAGTTCCCGGATGGGGGCACGCCCGTTGGTTTCGCAGAGGGGAGTATAACGGCGTCCATCGGCTATGCACTAATCGGGCTCGAGGAGTTTGCCGTCCACGAAACCGAGAGTTTCCTTGTCGCACTGATTGCGATCGCCGTCGCGCTCGATGCAGCGCTCGAAGGGGCTCTCATGTTGGCACGTCGGGACGTCGGTGGTCGTATTGCTGGTGCACTTCGGACGGGAGGTGAGGAAGAGTGATCCCGGTTCAGTACTACCTGCTCCTGTCCGCAGCCGTGTTCTGTATCGGTGTGTACGGTATTTTGACGCGGACGAATGCCCTGATGTTTCTCATTTCAGTCGAGCTGATGCTCAATGCGGCGAACATCAACCTCGTCGCGTTTTCGTTCTACCACGGATCGCTTTCCGGCCAAACCTTCGCACTGTTCGTGATGGCACTCGCTGCCGCGGAAGTCGCCGTGGGGATAGGTATTATCCTCACGTTGTATCGTAACTTCGATGACGTGAACGTCACGCTGGCAAATACCATGAGGTGGTAACATGGCGGCGTTTGACTACGCACCCCTGATTCCGCTGCTCCCGCTCGCGTCGTTCGTGACGGTGCTCCTGCTCGGCCACGTTGCTCCGTCACTCCTGCCGAGAAGAGGTGCGCTTCCTGGAATCATTGCCCTCGGTGGGTCGCTCGTGCTATCCCTCTGGATGCTCGTTCCTGTTCGTGCTGGAAACTACTTACACGATGCCACCTTCTATCAATGGGTGGCTGGCGACGGGACGTTCAATCTCCACTTCGGGATATTAGTCGATCCACTCTCGGCCCTGATGCTCGTGATCGTGTCGCTCGTTGCCTTCCTCGTCTTCGTTTTCTCACTGGGCTACATGAACGACGAAGGCGAGACTGGTCTCCCCCGGTATTACGCCGGGCTCTCGCTGTTCGCGTTCTCGATGCTTGCCTTCGTCATTGCGGATAACCTCCTCATGGCGTTCATGTTCTTCGAGCTGGTCGGACTGTGTTCGTGGCTACTCATCGGCTTCTGGTTCCGCGAGGCGGGACCCCCAAGTGCCGCGAAGAAAGCCTTCCTGGTCACTCGTTTTGGTGACTATTTCTTCCTTATCGGGGTCGTAGCCGTCTTCGCGACATTCGGCACGGCAACCTTCGTCGGTGACGGTTCGTTTGTGTCCGCTGCCGAACAGGCCCTCAGTTCGACCGGCAATGCGTCGGCCATCACGACGTATCTCGGGCTCGACGCGCAGGCGTGGATTACAGTACTCGGCCTGCTGATTCTCGGGGGTGTCATCGGGAAGTCCGCTCAGTTCCCACTCCACACGTGGCTCCCTGACGCCATGGAGGGTCCCACACCCGTCTCTGCCCTCATTCACGCGGCGACGATGGTTGCGGCAGGCGTCTACCTCGTCGCCCGTATGTATGGCTTCTACGCGCTCTCGCCTACTGCACTCGCTATCATTGCGTTGATCGGTGGGTTCACCGCACTCCTTGCCGCGACGATGGGCGTTGTCAAGCGGGAAATCAAACAGGTGCTCGCTTACTCGACGATCAGCCAGTATGGGTACATGATGCTGGCACTCGGCGGTGGCGGGTACGTCGCAGCAGTGTTCCATCTCACCACCCATGCGTTCTTCAAGGCGTTATTGTTCCTCGGTGCGGGTGCAGTCATCATCGCCATGCACCACAACGAGAATATGTGGAACATGGGCGGGCTGAAGGAGAAGATGCCAGTGACGTACTATACGTTCCTCGCCGGGTCGCTCGCGCTCGCCGGGATCTTCCCGTTCGCCGGCTTCTGGTCCAAAGACGAAGTCCTCTATGAGGCACTCGTTCACGGACTCGGCGGGAGTCCGGTCTTGCTCGTCGCGTGGGCACTCGGCTTACTCGCGGTCCCCGTCACCGCGTTCTACACGTTCCGAATGGTCCTACTCACCTTCCACGGGGAGCCACGGACGGAAACGGCCCGACATCCCCACAGCGTCCGCTGGAACGTGAAGCTGCCACTCGTGGTCTTGGGGACTCTCGCTGTGGTCGCGGGATTCATCAATATGGTCCCTGTCGAGGACGTCATCGGAACGCATCTGGCGTTTCTCCATGACTGGCTCGACCACGGCTTCGACGGGGTCCATGCCGAACATTACGGAATCGTACTAGAGGATTTCGCCCAGTATTCGACGGATGGCGTTAACTTGCCCTCGATAGCGGCTGCGGGGCTGTCACTCGCGCTCGCCCTCGCTGGCGCTGCGTTCGCCTGGCGGCTTTTCTCGGGGCCGGACCCCAAGGAGCACACCGCCCGACTCGGCGGAATTCGGCGCCTCCTCGTCCACAATTACTACCAGGACGAGTATCAGGTCTGGCTGGCAACGGGCCTCACGCTTCCGATGGCGAAAGCGGCAGACGTGTTCGATCAAGGTGTCGTCGATGGCCTCGTCGATCTCACATCCAGCGTGAGTCTGTTCGCCGGGAGACGCCTCCGTCGGATCCAGTCCGGCGTCGTCTCGAACTATGCTGGACTGATCGTGCTGGGTCTAGTGGCCCTGCTGCTCGGGTTTGCCCTCTATGGGGGGTGGTTCTAGATGTTGATCGAAGCGACCCTTGGAGCGACGCTCCTCGCGGCGGTCGTCGTATTACTCGCGCCCGACCGATGGGCGCCGAAGCTCGGCTTGCTGGGTAGCCTCCCGGCACTCGGTGGGAGCGTCTGGATGTGGCTCGAGTTCGATGGTGAGGGGAATGCTCTCATCGACGGAACTCTTGCGTTCGCAACGGATATCGAGTGGCTTACACTCGGACCATACGATCTCGCGTGGCACGTCGGGGTTGATGGCATCAGCATGCCGCTCGTGCTACTTACGGCCGCGTTGACTCCTCTTGCGATCATGGCCGCTTGGACCCCGATCGACGACCGGAAGTCTCAGTTCTATGGGCTCCTCCTCTTCATCGAGGCCGCGCTCCTCGGGGTGTTCGTTGTACTCGACTTCTTCGTGTGGTTCGTCTTCTGGGAAGCCGTTTTGATCCCAATGTACTTCCTAATCGGTATCTGGGGCGGACCCAGACGGAAGTACGCGGCAATCAAATTCTTCGTCTACACCAATGTGGCCTCGCTAGTGATGTTCATCGGCTTCGCGGCGCTCGTCTTCGGACTCGGTGACGCGGTTTCGTCGTTCGACCTCCCGACAGTTGCGAACGCCCTCCGAACGACGGAGCCGAACGCCCTCGGCTGGATCGACGCAGCGACGCTGAAGTACTTCGCCTTCCTCGCGATGTTTGTCGGCTTCGGCGTCAAGGTCCCGATCGTCCCGTTCCACACATGGTTACCGGACGCCCACGTCGAGGCGCCGACGCCAGCGTCCGTTGTCCTGGCCGGCGTGCTCCTGAAGATGGGGACGTATGCCCTTCTCCGATTCAACTTCACGATGCTGTCGGACGTGGCGACCGACCTCGTGATCCCGATCGCAGTGGTGGCGGTCGTGTCGGTGATCTATGGAGCAATGCTCGCCCTTGCACAACGCGACCTCAAGCGGATCGTTGCGTACTCTTCAATTTCCTCGATGGGCTACGTCATCCTGGGCCTCGTCGCCTATACGACGTATGGAGTCGGCGGCGCGACCTTCCAGATGGTGAGTCACGGCCTGCTCTCCGGTTTGATGTTCATGGCCGTCGGGGTAATCTACAACGTCACTCACACTCGGATGGTGGACGATCTCTCGGGTATCGCAGATCGCATGCCGGTCACGGCAGCCGTGTTTGTCGCGGGTGCATTTGGGTACATGGGCCTCCCGCTCATGTCCGGCTTCGCCGCGGAAGTGTTCGTCTTCCTTGGATCGTTCGGCGCGTTCGACGGCGCCCCGTGGTTCACCGGTGCCGCGATGTTCGGTATCGTCATCGTCGCTGGCTATCTCTTGTTCGCGATGCAGCGCTCCCTGTTTGGGGCCTATCGCGTCGACTCGGAGTACGATGCTCACCCGGCTGCCTTCCACGATCAAGTTCCCCTGGTGATCGCCATACTCCTGATCGTCGCACTGGGAATCGATCCTGGACTGGTCTTTGGTATGATCCAGGACGCGGTTAATCCGGTCGTTGCGCTCGTGGGAGGTGGTGCGTGATGGCGATCGAAGTGCAGACCGTCGAGCTCCCCGCAGTCACTCCCCTGTTGGTACTAGCGTTTACGGCGCTGGTGATCCTGGCGTACGATAGTCTGTATCCCAGGTCGCACAACCGTGGCGTCCTTTCCGGGATGACGGCGATCGGCGGGCTCACTGCACTCGCTGTGACGGCGTTCTTCCTCGTCGAGCGGGTCGGGATGGAAGAACCGTTCGTCCAATTCGGTGGGGCGATCGTCGTCGACGGAATGAGCCTATTCCTGACGTTCATCGTGGCGTCCGTCATGACCATGGTTGCGGTTGCTAGCTATGATTACCTCCGGGGCCACGAGCACCAGGCCGAGTTCTACAGCCTACTCGTGCTCGCCGCGACGGGAATGAGCCTGATGGCGAGCGCAAACTCCCTTGTAATGGCGTTTGTCGCGCTCGAACTCGCCTCCCTCCCGTCCTATGCACTCGTTGCGTTTCTGAAGGAAAACAGAGGGAGTGTGGAGGGCGGACTGAAATATTTCCTTGTCGGTGCGCTGTCGAGCGCCATCTTTGTCTTCGGCATTAGTCTCGTCTACGGTGTCACCGGGTCGCTCCAGTTGGGAGACGTTGCAACCGCGGTGAATCAGATGGCATTAGGAGGCGGCACCGATGGGCTAGCAGGCATTCTCGGCGTCGGCGTGTTGATGGTCGTCGGTGGGTTCGCGTTCAAGACAGCCTCGGTACCGTTCCACTTCTGGGCACCGGAGGCGTATGAGGGTGCACCCGCTCCGATAAGCGCATTCATCTCCTCAGCGTCGAAGGCGGCTGGCTTCTTCCTCGCGTTCCGCGTCCTCGTCGAGGCCTTCCCGACAGGTGCTATGGCGGGACTCGGCATCGATTGGGTCCTCGCGATCCAGGTGCTCGCGGTCATCACGATGACGCTCGGGAATTTCGCCGCGGCCATTCAGGAAAACGTCAAACGGATGCTTGCCTACTCATCTATTGGCCACGCGGGCTACGCACTGATCGGACTGGCTGCCCTCACCGGCGGTCAAGACTCGCTCGTTCTCGGGGCGAGCATGATGCACCTGCTCGTGTACGGCTTCATGAACACGGGCGCGTTCCTGTTCGTCGC
>CAZEDI010000071.1:7786-11605 GCA_964510865.1 uncultured Halobacteriales archaeon | reverse complement strand
CCAGACGGACCGACAGCGTACCTTCGGGCGAAGGGGAAAGCCGAACGCCTCGTACAGGATACTGACCTCAATTGGACGATCATCCGGCCCTCGATCGTTTTCGGGGCGGGTAGCGGATTCATCGAGTTCACGAAGAAACTGAAACGAATCTTCGCGCCAGGTGTTCCCTTTTATCCACTCCCGAGCGGCGGGAAGACGCGATTCCAGCCGGTCTATGTCGAGGACCTAGTATCTCCGATTGCCGATATCACTGAGGGGGAGAACCATACGATGGAAACGTACGAATTCGCAGGCCCAGAAATTCTAACCCTCAAAGACGTAGTTCACCTCGTGTTTCGAGCGGAGGGAAAACGGATATTCATCGTTCCGTTGCCGTTGCCGGTGGCGAAGTTGGGTTTGACGGTCATGGGTCCGGTTCCCGTTATTCCGTTTGGCCCGGATCAAGCGAGAGCCTTGAAAATCGACAATACTGTCAGGAATAACGATATGAGCGTCTTTGGAGTGGATCCCACCGAACTCACGACCCTTGCTGACTATCTAGGGCTTGCCGAGTAGGAAATCCCTACTATAGAGTAGTAAAGTCATACGATGCCCAAGCTCCGGTTATCAATCTTTGTAGTTACCACTGGTCAGCCGCCCGTCAGACGACAGGTAATCTGCCGTTAATCTCGACGTCATACTTCGGTTTTCCCCGGTAAGCAGGGATTGTCTGTTCACCCTTCCGACCAAAAGGCTTAACCCCGCTACTCTACTGGAGTCCTTTTAACGGAGTATGGCCACACAATGAAGCTCGCGCTGATCGGATTCGGCCAGGCCGGGGGCAAGATCGTCGATAAGTTCCTGGAATACGACCAAATGACTGGAAGTCAGATCGTTCGCTCGGCTTTGGCCGTAAACACGGCGAAGGCGGATCTGATGGGTCTTGAGTACATTCCCGAGGAGAACCGTGTACTCATCGGCCAGTCGAGGGTCAAGGGGCATGGGGTCGGAGCGGATAACGAACTCGGTGCGGAGATCGCCGAGGAAGACATCGACGAGATGCAAGGGACAATCGATAATGTCCCTGTCCACGAGATCGATGCATTTCTCGTGATCGCTGCTCTCGGAGGAGGAACCGGAAGCGGCGGTTCGCCGGTGCTCGCCAAACATCTCAAGCGTATCTACACTGAACCGGTCTACGGCCTCGGCGTGCTACCTGCCAGCGATGAAGGCGGGATCTACACGCTGAATGCAGCCAGGTCGTTCCAGACATTTGTTCGAGAAACGGACAACCTTCTGGTTTTCGACAACGATGCGTGGCGAAAGACCGGAGAATCGATCGAAAGCGGCTACGATGAGATCAACGAGGAGATCGTCCGCCGCTTCGGTGTCCTCTTTGGCGCAGGCGAAGTGGGCGGTGGCGACGAAGTTGCGGAATCAGTTGTCGATTCCTCCGAAATCATCAACACCCTCGCGGGTGGCGGCGTTTCGACTGTCGGATATGCGTCCGAATCCATCGAGACGGACGACGGAGGTCTCCTTTCTCGGTTCACTGGAGGTTCGGGAGGTGGCATCGACGACGCAAACACCACAAACCGGATTACCTCCCTCGTTCGCAAGGCCGCACTCGGTCGGCTAACCCTTCCTTGTGAGATTGAAGGTGCGGAACGTGCACTCGTCGTGCTCTCCGGTCCGCCAAAGCACCTCAATCGCAAAGGAATCGAGCGCGGGCGAAAATGGCTCGAGGAGCAGACGGGAAGCATGGAAGTTCGCGGTGGCGATTACCCGCTCTCAAGCGAGAACAAAGTTGCATCTGCTGTGTTACTCTCGGGTGTGACGAACGTTCCTCGAATTAAAGAACTCCAACGCGTGGCCATCGAGGCCCAGGAGAATATCGATGAACTTCAAGCGGAAAGCGAAGCGAAGTTACGTGACCTAGTAGAAGATGACGAGGATGAGCTCGAACCGCTTTTCTAGGCTGCTGCTGGTCGTCTCCGCTATCGTTCTCGCGGCTGGCGTGGTCGGAGGCGTTCCTGTTAGTGGCGATATTGCTGGTGTCGAAGGTGACGTGCCGGAATCGGCGATGCAGGGAGACGAAGTTACGGCGACGTTCACCCTCAACCAAACCGCACTCTATGACCGCTATAACGAGTGGACTCTCCGCGGAGAAACGGAACTAACGAACGTCACGTGGACGGTAGTCGGGGAGAGTGTAGATGGAAATATAAACGTCGATGAGACGTACCCTAAGCAGGGAAACGACGGGACCAGCTTCGAACATTCGATAGATAGTGAACAGGCGGTCGCCCAAATCGAAGTGACGGTTCGGGGGACTGTTCCCGTAGTAACAGAGTTCAATTACTCCCCCGCGCAAACACTGATGATTGCTGATTTCACCCAGGTTCGCGGATCCAACACCCGTCCACTGGGAACGTTCACAACGCGGCCCTACACGAATGAAAGTGACGTAGCACGGAATACGATAGAACGGGCTCAAGAGGCTGTCAACGGCTCGAACAACGCGGATGCCCGTGATACGCTTGGCGACGCTATTTCGTTCTATAATGGTGGGCAGTTCGACGAAGCGATCGACGCCGCTGAGCGTGCTGAGAATACAGCGAAGCAGTCTCGTCAGCAAAGCCAGTTCGTCCAAACTGCGTTATACGCCATAGTAGCTCTCGTCGGTATCGGAGGGATTGCCGGTGGCGTCTGGTGGTACCGCAAGAATCAGCGAGCCAGCCGGCTCTGAGGATGCGGGTCATTATTCCGTACGCGACAGACGATCCGAAGACACGTCTCGCGGATATCCTCCCTCCTGTGGAACGTTCAACCTTCTCACGAGCGATGCTCGCAGACGTCCTTGAAGCTGTCCGGGGGGCAGGGGAGGAACCAGAAGTACTCGCAACGGCTCCACTTGACGTGACTGCCCACGTGACAGTCGACGATCGCTCATTGTCGACCGCCGTCAATTCCGCGATCGAGGAAACTGACGGTGAGGTAGCCGTCGTGATGGCTGATGTAGCACTCGCCACATCGGCTACGCTGGAACGGCTGTTCGGTGTGCAAGGCGATGTAGTGATCGTCCCCGGACGGGGAGGAGGGACGAATGCACTAGTGGTACGGAAACCCGAGTTTCGGGTGGACTACCACGGGACGTCCTATCTCGATCACCTTCGGGCTGCACGTCGAATCGGTGCCTCGGTAAAAGTTATCGACTCATACCGACTCGCGACGGATATCGACGAACCAGCGGACCTGTTCGAGCTCTTCCTCCACGGTGAAGGAACCGCTCGAGAATGGCTCGTGGCGGCTGGTTTTCGGCTTACAGAGGGTGATGGGCGAAGTACCATAGAACGAGTGTACTAATACTCACTTGGGCAGGACTGGGTCTGTGACCTTGTCCGGTGTGACACCTTTTTATTAGTCCCAGGAGAATCCTTCATCGATGATTCCAGGCACCGACGAATACGGTGTCGACCTCGCACTTTCCGACGAGGAGATCGAAGCGCTCCTCGATGCCAGACCTGCCGATGTCGAGGCAGCCTCTGAGCTCACCTTCTCGCGCAACGTCTTCATCCCACTCACGACTGCCTGTCGCTACACCTGTACCTATTGCACGTATTTTGACCCTCCTGGTGAAGCATCCCTCCTCTCTCCCGAGGAAGTCCAGGCCATCGTCACGACCGGCGCAAACGCTGGTTGCACAGAGGCATTATTCACGTTCGGCGACGATCCTGATGCTCGATATACCCGAATCTACGAGCAGCTAGCGGAGTGGGGCCACGATTCTATCCATACCTATCTCCGGGAGGTCTGTGAACTTACTCTCGACGAGGGCCT
>CAZEDI010000071.1:0-7776 GCA_964510865.1 uncultured Halobacteriales archaeon | reverse complement strand
CCAGTGGGACCAGATCGCCGACGACGAACTCTCCCTCATGCGAACCCCGGAGACCAAACCGTCGAACAAATGCGACAAGTCGCTGATGTGAATGCCTCAATGGGTGTAATGCTTGAAACCACAGCAGATGTAGATGTCCACGCGGGCCCACGGCGCAAAACGCCTGGACAACGGCTCCGTACGATCCAAACAGCGGGAACATTGAACGTCCCGTTTACGACAGGGATTCTCGTCGGGATCGGCGAGAGCTGGCGCGACCGAGCAGAGTCGCTTCTTGCAATCCGCGAGTTGCACGACCGATACGGCCACATACAGGAAGTAATCATCCAACCCGTCGTTGATAACGAGCGATGGTCGGGCGGTTCCCCGGATCTAGCAACGATGCGACGCGTAACGGCAATGGCTCGCGATGCGCTTCCCTCGGAGGTCTCTGTACAATCGCCGCCGAATCTAGCCCCCGTCCGGGATTTACTCGATTGCGGTATCGATGATCTCGGTGGGGTATCGCCCGTGACCGACGATTATATCAATCCGGAATACGCCTGGCCAGCCCTCCGCGAACTCGAAGACATCGCTGCGGAGGCCGGGGTTCCGCTTCGAGAACGTCTTCCTGTATATGAGCGCTATCTCGAGGACCCGTGGACCTCGGACCGTATTCGGTCGGCGATCGATGCAGAGGACGACGCAGGGCAGCGGTACCGATCAGTGCTTGCCGGCGAGTCACTGGTCGCGGACTAAGTGTGCACGAGGGGACGTTAATCGTCAGCGGGGGTAGGTTCCCCTGTTTCGGTTTCCCGCGTCTGATCGATCATCGGTGTTCCATCGGCTTGTGGCCCGAGTGTTGGCCCGAACGGGGGATTATCTGGATCGATCCGCCGCCGTTCTTGGTAGTCAGTCGAGCGTTCGACCGGGGGACGGCCGATCGCAGAAAGCATATCGACGTAGTCGGAGAACGATCGGAACTCACCATAATCGCCGCCGGCCCGTTTCGTAATCTCTTCGGAAAGGATTGTTCCCATGAAGTCATCAGCCCCGCAATTCAGAAGCTTAAGCCCTTTCGCGTTTCCGAACTTCACCCAACTCGATTGGATGTGTTCGATGTTGTCGAGAAAGAGTCGTGAGACGGCAATCATGAGTTCGTCCTCGACATCACTCGCACCAGTATCCACCATACCCCGCTCGTACAGTGGTGTGTCTGGGTGGACAAACGAAAGCGGAACGAACTCCGTGATCGCTCCTGTTCGATCCTGTAACGCACGGATTACCTCGAGGTGTCGTGCTCGGTGGGCCTCGTTTTCGACGTGACCGTACATGATCGTCGAGGTCATGGGTAATCCTACAGCGGCTGCGGCTTCCATTGCCTGAACCCACTCATCTGTCCGAATTTTCCCTGGACAGATGACGTCGCGCACCTCGTCGACGAGGATTTCCGCTGCGGTACCGGGAACAGAGTCGAGTCCAGCATTCGCCAGCCGACGGTACACTTCTTTGTATGACCAGTTAGTACCACGGCGCGCGTGGTATGCCTCCTCGGGCGTCATAGAGTGGAGATGAATCCCTCCGACCGACATCGCACGCATTTGTTCTACGTACGTTCCAGGATCCTTCTCATAGCGCGCCGGAGATTTGTAGTTGAGGTCGCCTCGCTGACTCGTCTCTAAGACTTCTCGATGCTCCGCATCGAGGGCGAAGGCAGGGTGAAGGCCGGAGACCGACGTCACCTCATAGATGCCCATTTCGATCGCGTCCTTGACGATCGCACGGGATTCCTCGGGTGTCTTCGTAAATCCGGCATGATCCACGTCGGAATCTACCAGAAAGTGTTTCGACCGGTCCTTGAAATTACAAAACAGACAGCCTGTGTTACACGCTGTCGTAATGTTATTATTAAGATTGGCGACGAAGGTGACGTCTTCGCCGACCATATCGGCACGTCGCCGATCAGCTACTTCGAGGACCAGTTCCTTCCGCGCACGGTCGAATCCGTCGACATCGGTCCCGGTCGTCAACAGTTCGATGGCGTCATCGACCGACAGTCGATCTCCCATCCTGGCTTTCGCGAGGGCGTTTTCGAATGACTGGTCGGTCTCGGGGACGGTGTCGAATTCGAAGTCCCCTCGAGGAACGTTCGGGGACAGCTCGGAGACATCCGCCATTGTCCGAACCGTACACCGGCCTGGGTATAAGGATGGCGGGACCGGCCACTCCGGAGAGCCTCCCAGTCGAAACCATCACACGTGAGCTCGAGATGGAGCGAGTACCCACAGCGTTTGAGAAACGTCTTTGTTCCGGGTCCCCGAGTCGAGTGCAATGACCTCGGTCAAGGACTTCTGTATAGACGAGCCGGCCACTCCCGACCTATTGGGTCGTGGATCCTTCGTCTTCACTGATGATTACTCCGTATTTGACTGGGGAAAGATGCCCGACGAGATCCCCCGAAAGGGCGCCTCACTCTGTGTGATGGGGGGATTCAATTTCGAGTTGCTCGAGACTGAAGGAATCTCGACTCATTACCGGGGCGTCGTGATAGATGGTGAAGTCAAAGATCTCGAAGATGCGATCGAGGAGGAGGGTGCGCCAACGGAAATGGCCATCGACCTCACACAAGGTCCGGACCTCCCATTCGATAATGGGACCTATGACTACGAAACTTACCATGCGACTGGGAGGGAGAACTACCTCATACCCTTGGAGATCGTCTTTCGCAATACAGTCCCCATCGGCTCGAGCCTGCGGTCCCGAACAACACCCGATGATCACGATCTCGACGTCGACAGCTGGCCCGACGAACCGATCGATCTCTCCGAACCGATCATAGAATTCTCGACGAAATATGAAGAACAAGATCGGTACCTATCGCGGAGTGAGGCTGCGAAGATCGCAGGGAAGGCTGACCTCGACGATCTCGAGCACGTGGCTCGCCGTGTGAACGAACTCGTGACCGAGCGTGCGACCGAGATCGGACTCATTCACCAAGACGGCAAGATCGAGTGCTTCTACTACGATGGCGATATCCGCGTTGCCGACGTGGTGGGCACTTTCGACGAGAATCGGTTCACCTACGAGGGCCAGCAAGTTTCGAAGGAAGTCGTCCGGCAGTACTACAAGCGTGAGCATCCCGTGTGGGTCGAGGCTGTCAACGACGCAAAAGAACGGGCACTGGCCGAGGGCACTGCTGACTGGCGATCCATATGTGCTACATCCCCGCCACCACTCCCAAGGAAGGTCGTACAGGCAGCGAGTAACCTGTATGCGGCCGGAGCGAATGCATACACAGGATTCGACGTATTCGACGCTCCGGCACTGAATGACGCGGTTGACACTGTCCGTGACATCTGACGGTGAGTTCCCCTGTTGTGACGAGTAGTCAGTCGTTCGACGGAGTCGTCGTCTCCGATTGGCGAGAATAGGAGTCGACCGGCTCTACAGGGAGTTCTTCAGCCAACGCATCCGGGAGCCCGAGTTGATGACCGTCAGGTCCCTCCCTGAGATGTGTCCGACCACGCCGGACGACTATCTCGCCTGCGAGGTGGAGATCGATCGCCTCGAGCAAGACTTCCGCTTCGAGGGGTTGTCCCTGTTGCTCCACTGTCGCGACAGCATCCTCCATATCGTCTCCCGGATCGCCGTCATAGACGTCGTCGGGCACGCTAAACGCTCGTTGTGTGATGATCGGACCCTGATCGAGGTCGGTCGTGACGTAATGTGCGGTAGCGCCTGCGATTCGGACTCCTTTTTCGATCGCCTGGCGGTATGCTTGTGCTCCAGGGAACGCAGGAAGAAGCGACGGATGGACGTTGATAATCCGGTTTTCGTACCGAAAGACGACGTCAGGGCTGAGGATACGCATGTAGCGCGCGAGCACGACGAGGTCAATTTCGTGGTCCGTGAGGATGTCGAGCAGCCAGTCCTCGTCGGGTGTCCCCGAGTCGTCGCCGATGTCGTAAAACGGCACGCCGTGGTCCGTCGCGAGTGGATAGAGATAGTCGTGGTTTCCGATGACGACCTCGAGGTTTGCGCCGAGCTCGTCTGCGTGGTCAGCCGCAAGGATTGCCTCGAGGCAGTGGGATTCCTTCGTGACCATGACTGCCATGTTCCGGGCCTCACGGTCTCCAGGGAAGCGAACCTGGACGTCGAGTCCGAGATCATCGCCGAGTTCGTGGAGCGCCGCTCGAAGATCATCCCGCCGGCCATCCATGTCAGTCGTATCGACATGCATCGTCATCCGGAATACGCCTTCGTGAACAGCCTGATCCAGGTCCTCGATATTGATTCCACGCTCGAACAGGAGGGTCGTGACCCGAGCGATAAGTCCGGTGTCGTCCTCTCCGACAACCGTAATTTCGGTCAGATCGTTCGTCATCGAACCCACCTCCTATTCGAGATTGGACGGTTCATCGGACTGGAATAATACCGTCTGCGGCCAAAAGGCTTCGTTTCCGGTTTCGTGCTCCCACTAGCCTGTCCGGAAGGAGTAATCTAGCGTCGGCGCCGAGTGTGTGAGCGAACCCATCGAAATGATGTCTACTCCCGTCCTCGCGTAGGTCGCCACGTTGTCTATGTCGATTCCCCCTGATGCCTCAGTTAGTACAGTTGTGTCCAAGTCCTGGAGGAGAGCCACTGCTCGTTCGGTTTCTGTCACAGACATGTTATCGAGGAGGATAATGTCGGCACCCGCCCTGGCTGCACGTGGCGCGTCCGCCGGCTCTGAAACTTCGACTTCAATCTTCGTGGTGAACGATGCCCGCTCACGGAAATGCCTGACTGCATCCTCGAGACCCATCTCGGTGACGTGGTTATCCTTGACCATCACCATGTGGGAGAGATCGAGACGGTGGGTGTCCCCTCCACCTGCGGCGACCGCTCGTTTCTCGATACCTCGAAGACCGGGGGTCGTTTTGCGAGTACACGCGATTCTGACATCAGTAGTGACGCTTTGCGCAGCCTCGACTGCGTCCCGAGTCCGTGTCGCAATCCCCGACGCGTGTCCTGCAATGTTTACCGCAACCCGTTCACCGCGGAGAATAGCGCGCGTCTGGCCTCCTACTTCTAGGACAATATCGCCCGATTCGATATGGTCACCATCCGTTAGAAGTGCTGCAGCGTTCACACCAAGATACTCGAACACTGCCTTCGCCGGATCGAGTCCTGCAGCGAGTCCCGATTCCTTGGCAACCAGCCGTCCTGTCGTCTCTCCTGGAACATCGTTAGTCACGTCGTGGTGCCCGACGTCCTCGCGCAACCAGGCTTCGACTTGACGATCGGTGACGACCATAGTTATTCCTCGCAGTCCTGTGATCCGTTCCCGCATCCGTCTGTCTCGACAGCAGGGGTATCAGAAATCAGGTGGTGACACCCGATCGACTCATCGTTTTCGGAGGCGGCCCGAGCGATCAGGAGCGCGGTCACGGCCGCATTTCGAAGCTCGTATAGCGATCGTGAGGTGCGCGTCCGGACGTACGCATCCACTTCGCCCTTCAACCGACGTAGCACAGAGAGGGCCCTGGTCAACTCGTCGGGATCACGCTCTAGACCGACGTCCTCATCCATCACTCGGCGCAGGCGGACGAATTTCTCGCGAGCGAAGTTTGCCGGGAGTTCTGGATCCCGGGTAAGGAGCTCAACAGGCTCGATCGTGGTCGCGTCGTATCCAACTGCGTCCTTTCCCGCTCGCAACCCCCATACGAGTCCCTCGAGAAGGCTCGTGCTCGCCAGCCGGTTCGCCCCATGGACACCTGTCCTCGAACACTCGCCGACTGCATATAACCGATCCAGACTCGTTCGCCCCCATCGATCGACAGCCACGCCACCACAGAGGAAATGCTCGGCAGGGCCAACTGGGATACCTGTTGTCCAGTCAAGACCCCTCTCCTCGCACTTCGTTGCGAGGTCAGGAAAGTCTCCTGCGTAATCGATCGGGGTAACATCGAGTATCACCTGGCCGGTCGCATCGCCCTCACGTTTTACGGTTCGGGCAACCACGTCGCGTGGCGCAAGCTCGGCATCCTCGTGGACGTCAGGCATGAATCGCTCGCCGTTCCCATTCCGAAGCACTGCCCCCGCACCTCTGACCGCCTCGCTTACGAGGAAGGGGTCATTCTCGTCAGCGATGCACACCGTGGGGTGAAACTGGACATATTCCATGTCGACCACATCGGCGCCTACCAAGGCTGCCATCGCGATCCCGTCGCCCGTCGAGCCACGTGGATTTGTTGTCAACGGGTACAGATCACCGATCCCTCCTGTGGCAAGGATGGTCGCTCCGGCATATGTGGGCGAAACTGTCCCATCCCGTTCGAGCATCGCCCCATGGACACGCCCCTCGTGTCCCAGTAGTTCGAGTGCGGCCGTGTCCTCGAGAATGTCCACGCTTTCGTGGTCGTCGAGGTACGCAAGGAAGGGGACATGGATGTGTTTGCCCGTCGAGGCGTCCACGTGAAGGATACGCGGTTCACCGTGAGCGGCTTCCCGACCGAAGTGAAATGTGTCATTCTCCGTTGCCTCGCGTGAGGTATCAAACGAGACATCGAGCGTCTCGAGGAGGACATCTCGCACGACTGCATTCGCGTTCTCGACGAGTACGTCGACGGCTTCTGGATCTGCAGTATTTGCACTGGCTTCGAGTATGTCACGTTTGAACTGCTCGGGATCGTCACGGGCAATGGCGATACCGCCTTGTGCCCACCATGAAGAGGCGCCTTCAGGTCGCGTGGTCTTCGTAGCGACTGTAACGCTCGCTCCTTCTCGAGCCGAACCCAGGGCTGCTGCGAGACCCGCGATGCCGCTCCCTATCACCAGCACGTCAGTCTGTCGTTCGTTCATCTCTCGGGCTCAGATTTCCAGCATCCTGTCGAGGGCAACACGCGCTAGCTCTTTCTCTTCGGGAGCGACTTCGATCACGTTTCGCTCGCGACCGTCGACGAGCTCTTCGAGCACCCACGTGAGGTAGTTTGGATCGATCTGTCGCATCGCGTTACAATCCATACAGGCGTCACCACAGAGTGGGAGAACAGTCACCTCGGGATGCCACCGGGCGAGGTGATTTGTAAGATGGATTTCGGTCCCAATTGCCCAAGTTTCACCCGGGTCAGCGTTTTCAATCGTCTCCGTAATCGTCGACGTCGAGCCGACGACGTCTGCGGCCTCGACGACCTCTCGCCGACATTCTGGATGCACGACGACGTTTGCGTCCTCGTGGTTCTCACGGACTTGATCGATATGCTCGACGCGGAAGCGCTCGTGGACCTGGCAGTATCCTTCCCAGAGAATGATATCATATGAGACTGCCTCGTCTGCGCTCGTCCCGTCTGCATCCCATGGATCCCACTCGATGATCTCGTCTTCGAGGCCCAGTTTGTACGCGGTGTTTTCCCCGAGGTGTTTGTCGGGGAGAAAGAGGACCTTATCCCCTCGGTCGAACGCGTATTCAAAGGCTCGATGGGCGTTCGAGGAGGTGCAGACGAGACCGCCTTGGTCCGCACAGAACGCCTTCAGGTCCGCATACGAGTTCATGTAGGTGATCGGAATAATCCGCTTATCATTTGGAAGGGCGGCTGTCAGTTCCGCCCATGCAGCGTCCACTTGGAGGGCTTCAGCCATGCCCGCCATAGGACATGACGCTTCCATGGACGGAAGAATCACCGTCTGGTCGTCGTCAGTGATGATATCAGCTGATTCGGCCATGAACGTCACGCCCCCAAAGATCACGTATTGGGCATCGGCGTTGGCAGCCTCTTTCGAAAGCTGGTATGAGTCACCGATGAAATTTGCATGTTC
>CAZEDI010000070.1:0-11639 GCA_964510865.1 uncultured Halobacteriales archaeon | reverse complement strand
GTGAATTCATCAATACTCCACCTTTGCAGACAGAAACGATCCGGGGGTATAGCTATAGTTCCATTCGTCGTAGTCACGCCCGCTATGCCGATGTACGTGCTCTTGACGACCTTTACCCAGCAGGGCGTCGAAAATGTACGAGACAGTCCCGAACGAACGGAACACGCAAAAGAGATGGTCGAGTCACTCGGCGGGACCTGGAAGGAATTTTTCGTCACGATGGGGCGGTACGACGGTGTCGTCATCGCCGACTTCCCCGATGATGCGACGGCGGCTCAGGCAGTGCTCTCACTCGCGGAAAGTGGAAACGTGACGGTCGAACCACTTCGAGCGTTCACCCTCGACGAGTTCCGTGACATCGTCGACGCCCTGTCGTGACGGAATCTGGAGTTTTGCAGCGAATGGACCGGGACTCTCAACGACAGTCACGTGGTAGATACAACCTCTGTATCTCGCACGATGGTCTCAAACTTATCGAATCTTGATACGTAATGAGCGATACCTGCGCGGATCCGTGTACTGTGAGATTCAGCGTGGAACAACCGAATTGAATCAGTCCTGCAGTACCTTCGAGAGTCACCGACAGGGTAGCACGGTCTCGATAGCTCCACGGAGAGTTGTGGGCGGTAAAACGTGAGCTGTGGGCCTAGGCGAGAGACGTTCGGTCGATCGCTTCGAGAATTCGCTCGGCGTAGAAGTCCGTCTCGTACGCGGAGAGTTCCCCCATTCGTGCCATCCCCCCGACAAGGACCGCAAGTGTCTCCGCCCGCACCATCGGCTCACTCTCCTCGAAGGACGCGTCCAGTTCGGTCACCGTGGTGTATCCCTCATAAAATGTCGACCGGACGTCCCAATTGACGCCCGGATCGTGCATCCAAAAGCTGTTAGCGGTTTTCACGATATCCCGATGACGAGCCCCCGCATAGGCGTGATCGAAGTCGATGACGCCGGTCACCTCGTCGTCGTGAAAGAGGACGTTATCCGGCGAGTAGTCATTATGGCAGAGAACAGTCCCACGGGCGTCCTCGGCTTCCAACCGCACCTGGCTGAATACGCGCTTGATTGCTCGCCCAGCCGTCTCCAGGCCGCCCGCTTGCAAGTATTCGGCGTTGTCCTGGACCGTGCGGTGTCTCCACGCGTCGTAACTTCCCTCTTGAAATCCCTCAATAGAGACCCCGTGGTCGTCGAACCGGAACCAGCCCGCACGCTCGAAACTGAGACTCGCATGTAGTTTGGCTAAGACTCGGCCGGCGTTTCGGACACGGCGTGGGGAGATATCGAGAGTGGCCGTGGCCCCGGGTAGTTTCTCGACGAGAACGTATGTTCGTCCGTTCCACTCCTGGACGGTCCGCGTTATGACTCTCGGAACGGGGATGGCAGTATCCTGGAGTAGGAGATAGCAATGCAACCCCTGTCGAAGCGAATCCTCGTGCTCCTCGGTGGGGCTCGCGATCTGGAGGACGACGTCGCCGTCTTCGAACCGAACCTCGTAGGTGTCGTGAATCAGCCCCTCGTCGATTCGACCGACGACTTCTGCGGACGCTCCGAACTCCCGGTTTACTATCGATGCCGCCGGTTGCTCCATCGTCCGATGTAGTGTCCGCATGTGATAAACCAGTGTCTCACTTCTATTCTCCTGAGGGGGTGGCGGAGACTATCCAACCGTGGTGCGGTACACCACGAAGCTGTGTGCAGTATGGCCGCCGTGTGGAGGCTCATCTACCGTGTCTGAGGTGCGTGGCAATCGCGTCGCGTTTCAGCAGCACGAACCCACAGCTAATCAAGAGAAATCCCAGAAGTGGCTGGACTGTCAGGGGTTCGTGTAGCAGCAGCCAGCCGAACACCGTCGCAAACACCGGCGCGGCGTAGGAGACTAGATTTATTTCAATCGGCCCGAGGCGCCCGAGAAGATCAAAGTAGATGAAATAGCCGAGTGCGCTGGCAAAAACCGAGAGATAGAGGATTGCGACCATCGCGCCAAGCGTGGCATCGATGTGCCCGACGGACTCAGTCGGCAAGCCGAAGCTCACCCCGTGGAGAACCGCCGCACCCAGCACGCAGGCCCACGCGACCGTCACCTCCGTGGACACGTCGCTGTTCTCTCGCTCCATGAGGACGCTCCCAAGGGCCACGCAGGTTGCTGCAAGGAACACGAACCCCGACGCGATAACGTCACGGTCGGCGATCGTCGACGGGTCGGGAGCAACCACGAGCCCCACACCGCCGAACCCGACCACGAGTCCGAGCGTCCCGACCAGCGAGAGCCGTTCGTCGGGGAGCAACAGCCGCGAGAAGCCGGTCGCAAGGATCGGGTTCATCGCGATCAGGATCGCGGCGACACCGCTCGTCACCCCTTGCTGGCCGATGAATAGAAACGCGTTGTACAGGGCGATGACGAGGACGGCGCCGATCAGGACGGTCATCCACTCGGCACGTCCACGCGGTCGCCACGGATCCGCCACGAGCACGACATACACGAGCAGGATCAGGCCGGCGATGTCGTATCGAACGGCCGCGAACAACACTGGTGGAATGTCCTCGAGCCCAGCACTAATCGCGACGAACGCCGTTCCCCACAGGAATGACAACAGGAGGAACAGCCCGACACGTCGGAGCGCCATGATACGATCCGCTTCGAGGGGGGAGGTAAAAACAGGGTACCTGTTACAACCGGGACATCTCAGGAACGATCGAACAGCGGCTGCTCAGCCGTGTTGAGGTGTTCGTGGATCGTAGAGGAGGTAACACCGAACTCTTCCGCGAGATCGGTCGCCGTGGTTGCTTCAGGATGCGCGTCGTAGCCGCGGCGTCGGGCTACTTGGAAGACCGCACAGGACGGCCACGCGAGCCATCCGTCCGCGTGCTACGTCGAGCCCCCGACTGAGATGACCGGAACCGGTGCTGATCGTACGGTCTTTTCGGCGACGCTGCCCAGCAGGATCCGGTCAGTCCCACGCCGTCCGGTCGTCCCCATGACAACGACGTCGATATCGTTCGCATCGACGTAGGCGAGAATCCCGTCCACCGGGTGCCCGCGCTCGACATGACGGACGATTTCCCCGAGGTCGTCCGCCGCAGCCGCCGACACGAGGTCATCGATGGCATCACGGGCGGCTGCCTCGCCCGCCTCACCCGACTGACTCGATCGGATATCGGGTCCGAGCGAGGAATCGTCCACGACGGAGAGCGCGTGGACGGTGGCATCGAGCGCCGATGCGAGTGCCAGACCGTGATCGGCCGCACGTGTCGCGCCCGCGCTCCCGTCCGTCGGGATGAGGATGTCCTCGTAGGGAAACGCGAGCTGTTCGTCGGGTAGCATTCGTGCGGCCAACACGGGGACCGTCGAGAGGCGGACCACTTTCTCTGTGACGCTGCCGACGAGATAGCGAGAGACCCCCTCACGGCCGTGGGTTGGCATCACGATCAAGTCATACTCGTATCGCTCGGCGTACTCGGTTATCGTCGGCGCTGGATTGCCCTGAACGACGTCCGTATCGGAGTCGACACTGAGCGATTGGAGTGAGTCCCCCGCCTGTTCGACGATTTCCTCCCCTCGTTGCACGAGCGCGTCGATCGTTTGGCCCTCGACGACGGTGACCGAATCACGCGTGGTATCCGCGACGAAAAGGACGTGAACCGTGGCGGTGGCCCAGTGGGCGATTTTCGCGGCATGGTGCAGGATGGCCCCTGCGCCGTCACTCCCGTCGAATGGGAGGAGAATGTCCTCGTACATTGTCCCGTATCCACGCCTACGAACAGGCACCGCAAATGGTTTTGTGTGTTTTCGACGAGTCGGGATGTACCTCCACCACCGGCCATAACCGTGATCTGGTGGCGTACCTACTGCACAGGAATCTCGAGACCTGCCACTCTCCGGTCTCGAAGGGGGTCAGGATGACGTTGAAGAGCTGTTCTCCTGTCCCTTAGTCGAATGGTAACAGTGAACACAAATCGCCGAGAGGATACAACTAGCGTTCCATACCGATGGGAAGTCGAAGTGGCTGACGCGGTTGGAACGAGCGCTGCCGGATGGCTACCAATGACTGGAACCTCAACGACGGAAGCGAACAAGGAGGTGGTGCGAGGATTCGTCGAGGCCCTTAATCAGGGGAGCCTGGAAGGGTTGGCCGATGACTACATCGAACACGATCGAGCGTATCCGGGTGAGACGAGCAGCCTCGAAGAGATCGAAGCGAAAATGGAACAGCTGTACGAGGCGCTCCCAGATCTCACGCTCACGATTGAGGACATGGTCGCTGAGGCTGAGAAGGTCGCGGTCAACGCGACGGCGACTGCGACCCATGAAGGCGAGTTCTACGGCGCAGAACCGACGGGTGAACAAATCGAGTGGGCGGTCACGGTCTTTGCCCGTGTCGAAAACGAGGAAGTCGTTGAAGTTTGGGCTCTCCGTGACTTGCTTGGCATCATGAAGCAGCTCGGACTCGTCCAAGAGATGTAATCCGTCGGTGGGTCGTTTTACCGAGGGGGTCCTCTGTATCGGTCATCTCGATTTCTAAGGTTCCTGTGATTGAGAGGACCCGATATCTGCGTAGATTCCTTCGCAAAATTCCGCAGACCGGCCTCGACAGGCTGTGGAGTGGTCGATAGATCTTATACTGTGTTTCCAGCACTGTACTGCATGTTCGATGAGTGTCCGGGGTGTGGCGAACGGCACACCGACATGACCGTGGATTCCGAAAACTCGGTCGTTGTCTGCCCGGGGTGTGGGCATCGGGAACCACTACATCAAGAACCCCTCTTGATCGTTAGCGGGGCCGGCGGCACGGGCAAATCTACCGTGCTCCGAGAGATGAAAGGCACACGCAGTGACGTCGTCCTCCTTGATGCCGATACGCTGTGGCGCGAGGAGTTCTGGGAGGAGTTCGACTGGTACTTTCAGACGTGGCTTCGGTTGTGTCGCGACATTGCCCAATCGAAACGCCCGCCGGTCTTGTTTGGCGCCGGCTTCGGTGTCCCTGCCAATCTCGAAGGCCATCCGCAATACGAGTGCTTCGCAGCCGTGCACTATCTTGTACTGACCTGTGATGACGACGAACAGCGGCGGCGACTCCGAGCACGACCACCGGGACGTCATCCCGATCAGTTCGAGATGGACGAGGACGATATTGCAGAGCAAGTCGAGTTCAACGACTGGCTCAAAAACTCCACAGACGGAGACGACGTTCTGACGATAGACACCACGGAGACAACGGTCGAATCCACGGTAGAACAGGCACATCGGTGGATCACGACCCACGTCGAACGATATTGATCACGACCGATCAGTACGCGGACCGAGCTCCCGACAGCTCCAGACCGAGCAGAGCTGCGTTGAGCGCGTCGCAGGAGCCTGCTTACCGGGCACGACAAAGGCGTACCACACCAAAGCAAGCAGGAGACAGTACCCGATCACGTCGGGGAGGCACTCATGGCGTTCTTCCCTCGGGCGCTGGCTCCTCGTGGCCAGGTCGGGCATCTTGATCCTGGAGGAGATATCCGACGGCCAGCACCGCCACGGAAATCGGCGTATAGGCGAGGAAGCCTAGGTAATCTCCTGACGGCAAAACCACATTCGCCCCCATCAGTCCGAACCAGCCAGCGGCGGGCACCAACAGGAGGAGGGCAATTCTCCGTGAGACGACGGTGGTTCGCAGGCTGGCGAGACCGAACATGAGAAATGAGACGGCCAGCAAGAGAAAGCCCACTAAGAGGGCCGCGGCAGTCCAAGCGGGAGCATCCGCTGGAATCGCAGGAAGGCTTTGCATCCGGAGTGTCATGCCAAGCAACCACACCAGGAGGATGAGTATGAGGAGTCCTGACAGTATCGTGGTCCCAACACCGGCACGTGACAACCGAGGTGTGTGGTCGCGCAACCGTGGATAGAGTCCAAGCAGCCCGAATACAGGGACGAGCAGCACGATCCCGCCGTAGCCCGTTTTCACCGCGCTATGTGGCCGCACGCCTGCAAAGGCACTAAGCCCCTCAAGAACCGCGTAACTGAGCAACAAGACGCCAGCGACGAGAAACACTTCGGCGTTCCTCTTTTCAAGCCCTTCCCACCAGTGCGTGGTACTGATTGGCATACACCGTTGACAGGTAGCGCCGTAATAAACCCACCACCCACGTGTACGAATTGATGGCTCAAGAGTGGCAGGCAGGGCAGTTCGAAGAGACAGAAGAGGCAGGTAGCACACAGCCCCCGAGTCAGCGAGAGAGACAGTCGGGACTGTCCGAGCAGAATGGATTTACCAACGCCGGGTGTGGGGCACGCCATGGACGTGACGCTTCTGGGGTCGGGCGATGCAGTAGGCATGCCGGCTCCAGTGTGTGGGTGCGAGTTGTGTGACCAGAGCGAACCACGCCGACGACCGGGACTGGTAGTGGAAACCGCCCACGCCACTGTCGTCCTCGACGTGAGTCCGGATATCAAAGCACAACTGCATCAGACGAACACCACTAACGTAGACGCCTTCTTCGTCACCCACCACCACTTCGACCACGTCGGTGGACTGCACGACCTGTCCCACGCCGCGATGGGGTTTGACGAACACGTCGGGATCGACGGAGGATACCTCGACCAGGATGCGTTCGCGCCGTCCGAGAAGCCACTCGACCCTGAGTTTGCGGTCTACCTTTCGGAGACGGCACTGGGCGGTGTCCAGGAGTCGACGCCGCACCTGCTGGACTCACTTGACTGCCGGACGCTGGCCCATGGCGACGCAGTCAAACTGGGGGATCTCCGTGTTGTTCCATTCCCGGTCCAGCACGCACGCCCGCAGCACGACACACTCGGGTTCGCCGTCTACCACGAGGACGAGGGCACCAAGGTCGTCTATGCACCGGACATGCGCGCGTTTATGGACGACCGTGAGTACGCAGACGCCGACCTGGTATTCGCGGAGGGGGCGGCACTGTTTCGAGCGTTTGGTCACGGGGAGGAGGCAGCCCTGCGTGCGGCGTTAGCCGAGGCTGATGCAGACCGGATCGTGCTCCTCAACCTCAACGAGCACCTCCAGCGGATGACGACCAGGGAGCTACGCGAAGCGGCCACCAACATGGGCTATGAACTCGGTACTGACTTTGCGGAGTATCGACCCTGACGCTACACAGTACCCGTTTCGACAGGTACACGACTGGTAGCACCCAGGGATACTGCTATTTCCCGGTTGAGTAGAACTTCTCTCGTAGGCCGTGCAATCGCTAACGACAGAGGATGTAATTATCGCTCACTACATTTGGACAACAGGCCCGAGGATTTTTGTTGGCGATGAGTGTTTTTCTTTTATGTTTCCTGCAACGATCGAGACTGAGAGATTAGTGTTGGAACAGTTTTCGCATGAAAACGTGGATATTGACGATCTGATTTCTCGATTTGGGGTTGAGGCTCCGTACGTCGACGACATCTTCAATCAGATTCCGGACGACCCACTCTGGACGGCAAAGAATGCTATCGACATTATCGATCAAGCGCAAGAAGCGTGGGAAGCGAACGAATCCGCGATGTACGCGGTGGTCCCGAACGCCGATGAAGATGGTGGTGGCGAATTGGCCGGCTATGCGCACCTCTGGATGAAATGGGACCACCGGAAAGCAGAATTGGGCCTCTTGTTGGATAAACCATACTGGGGCCGTGAATATGCTACGGAAGTGTATCTCGCGCTTACGGAAGTCGCATTCGATATTCACGGGATCGATGTCGTTGTCCTCGGCCACCCCGTCCCGAACACCAATTCCCAACGCTCGATCGAGAAGTTCATCGATGAAGCCAACGGCCAGTTCGATGGCGTATTTCCAAATAACGTCCAGGCCGACGACACCATCTGGGATTCTCGCCGATATTCAGTTACGAAAGAGGACTTTGGCCCCGCAAACCGCTAACTACGCGGTTCCCAATATCGTGCGTTACATGGGGAATTTTGGAAAAGAATCGGCCTTTCGTGAGAGCCCGATCAATCTTCACAGGGAAGCGAGTTACCGCACTCCGACCAATCTACTCGTATATTGATAGAAACGGCGTGCAAGATACAGGGCGCGTCTCTGGCATGCTGCCCAGTGTCGTACACACCGGTTAACAAGAGAGTGATCGCTCGGGGAGCGGTGCGCGTCTGACCCCGCCTACCCACAAGCAGAAGGAGATTTCACCAAACGCTTTTGCGCTTCTCCGGAATGTTGATTGATAACCCATGGCACGAACGAACCGAGACGACACGACGGCCGAACCGCCTGCTGAAATGGCCCGGTCTCGGGCGTCAGAGGCGTTTTCGATTTTGAACGACGAGACACGCCTTGCCATTCTGCTGGCGCTCTGGGAGGCGTTCGACCCGTTTGCAGCCACCAATGCAGTCCCGTTTTCGGACCTGCGCGAGCGCGTCGGAATGCGCGATTCGGGGCAGTTCAACTATCATCTCAACAAGCTAACCGGCCATTTCGTCCAGAAGACGGATGACGGCTATACACTTCGGCGAGCGGGACACCAGCTTGTCCAGGCCGTCATTTCGGGAACTGGCATCCAAGAGCCGGCGCTTGAACAGACCGAAATCGACAACGAATGTGGGTTCTGCGGTGCTCCGACGGCGGTCGTCTACCAAGACGAGCGGCTCTATATCGTCTGCACCGAATGCGAGGGGTTCTTTACGGGAAACGATCATCCCGAGGGCTCGCTTACCGGCGCGACGTTGGATCCGGCTGGATTCACAAACCGGACCCCAGAAGAGATGTTACGGACGGCGTTGACCGCTGGGTATCGAGACATACTGTCTGCGATCGAAGGGATCTGCGACGCGTGCTCGGGGCCGATAGAGCGATCCCTTCACATCTGCGATGAGCACGCAGCAGATGGGGTATGTGACAACTGTGGTCGACGGTTCGCGATAATGGCTCGCTTTCGCTGCCCTGTCTGTAAGAATCATCACAATCTGCCGCCACGGTCGATGGTTGCACAGCATCCCGCAGTTATCGCATTCTACTATGACCATGGCATCTCATCTCAATACGAGGTGGACGACTTCGAAAGCTTCCAGCAATGGGGAAACCTTATCGGGGAACATGACCAGGAACTCGTCTCGGAGGATCCGGTTCGGATTCGCGTCACGATCCAGTACGAGGGAGATGAATTACACCTAACGCTGGACGAACACTTGGACGTTATCGATGTGACGGAGTCTGAATGAGAAGGGTATACCAGCCGGTGTGCGCATAACGCTGAATGTATTCTCTGTATGTGTCATACCAATTTGTAAATACTATTATAATGATAGGAACAAATCGATATCTACGCAGTTCTTGAATCCGAGCGATTCACTGACTCCTTCCCTGGAACAAAGAATCACCAGATTTGCCTGATCGTTAGCTACGGCCTCTAATTTTCACACTCCGATTACGAAGTCATTGTGTTGTGATATTATCCGAGTGCCGGCCTCACAATGGGTAGTTCCAAATGTAGGTGAAATACACTAGACTAAGTAGCGATACTCTATAGCGATGGTGTTTGTTACTCGAAACCACAGACTGTTGTCAGTAGTATCATCTCCTCGGACCACGCCAGTTCCAAAGCACCGCGAAAACTTTTAAGAAAATAGCCTTTGTCACCGAATAACTATATGGTAAGTAATATCCAGCGCAGGGAGGTGATACGGCTAGGTATTGCGGTGGGAGTTACGGGAGTTGCCGGTTGTTTCGGGATGTCCGGAAGTAGAAACATCTCGCGAGAAAATTCCTTCCGGTTCGATATCGACACTACTTCCGGGATCACAGTTGGTGACGGATCACTCTGGATCGCGGGGGACGAGGGGGATGGGTCGTTCGTTCTCTACGAGATTGATCCTGATGCCGAAGAAATATCGAGTGAGAAAACAATCTCGACCACCTACGAGTACACCTCTGCCAGGGGACTCGCCTACGTCGAAGACCACATCTGGGTTTCAGACAACCCACCTGGGAAGATTTATCAGATAGACCCGGCTTCGGGGAGCATCCAAACGGAACTCGACACACCGGGAGTCTTTGCAGACGGACTGACGTGGGATGGCGAAACGTTCTGGCACGCCAACGAAAGTGAAGACGACGAAGTGCTCGTCTATCACCTGGATCGCTCCGGCGAGGTAATCGAGCGGGTGACTCCACCGGACGAGAATGCGACCATCAAATGTATCGGATGGGGGGACGGGTCACTCTGGCTCGTCCAGGAACGGTTTCTCTATGAAACCAACCCTGACTCCATGGAGATCCAGAACGAATTTGAATCATCAGACGACGAAAACTTTCTCTTTCGAAATTCCAATGGAGTGGCGTTGGATGGGAGTGTTCTGTGGCACAAAACAAGCCCACCCTCACCGACTGAAACAGAAATCCAGAAAATTAGTATATAAGGTGACACGTTGGTGGTCACTCCCCGTTGTCGCCGAGCGACGACAGCCAGTGTACGAGACCTGCCGCCGCGGCAACGCCACCGGCGAGAACTGTTCCGAACCCAACTAAGAGCGCGACGAGCCCGAGAAGGTTTTGACTGTCACTGGTAGTTCGGGGGCTCAAGAGTCCAGTCGACCCTTCCGGTTCCGGCGTCCAGCGCGAAAATTGAGATGTCCGTATCGAAGTCGTCTTCGAACGTTCCTGGCCCGCCATAGACATGACCGTCGGCGACTGCATGGGTCTCTGTTTGTGTGCCCCGTGTGGGTCTTCCAGATCTGCTCACCCTTCTTCGCGTCGATGGCGTAGACGTGTTCGTCTCGGCTGGCGGCGTAGACAGTCGACCCGACGACGGTAACCGCCGCCTGGACGTTGTTGGTCTGGTCAAATTGCTAGCGCGGCGTAACGGCCTCTTTGGGACCGGTGGCGGAGGGATCGTGGCCAGTGTTGGCTGGGTTCGCCTGGAACAGTGGCCAATGTGCGGAATTGTTCCCGTTGATATCTTGCCCCTGCGTCTTGATGGGCTTCGGTTCGAAACGAACACCGATAGCCCTGACAGTTGGAGCGATTGACGTAGTGGCTAGTGCCGCAAGGACGGTTCGCCTGGATACGTCCCGCATCATTTGCAGGTGAGATGGAGACATCTCTAAAAATCTTAACGGCAACGGTTACACAAGAATCCCGTCTAACTCGTCTGAAAGGCATGACTTCGAGACGAATCTAAATTCCCAAATTAATAGATGACTCCGTACCGTCCACCTTGATGTGTTTTCAAAGGCCATCCATTCACAGGTCAGGAAAATGGCGGCATGACATTCAGTGCTGACTGGAAGGACTTCCCCACGTTTACAGTTGGGAAGGCCCATCCTATCCTGACGGATTGATTACGATTCTACCCAAGGATGCCACTCACGTCCATTCCTTGACTCAGTTGGAGAACGTTCCACACCTGGGCCATCTCACCACCGAGTTGGGACTCTTCCTTAGGAAAAGAGCCATTATTGACTACGTTACTTCCCATCAATCTCTCCAGCCACACTTCTCGTCAAGTGGGTAGAATTCGGCGATAACTACGCGAGCGTCGGTATCGCGGGGTTACGATCCCATCACCTGGCGGAGAGGATACTGGAGCCGTGCTGCGTATAGAGAATGAGTCACCTCTGTCAATACTGTCACCCGGTGATCCACTCGATCGTGTCGGCGGTATCTCGAACAGCCACGCCAATGTTTTCCAG
>CAZEDI010000069.1:0-11659 GCA_964510865.1 uncultured Halobacteriales archaeon | reverse complement strand
GCCGGTGTCGGTGGCCGTCGTCTCGACCCAGGGAACCTCCCGCAGACACGACAGCGGCGTGTGCATCGGGTGGCCGTAGATCCCCCGTTCGCCGAAGGCGTTGCCGTGGTCCGAGGTGATCACGGCCGGGTCGGCGTCGACGTTCTCCAGCAAGAGCGCCACGTCGTCCAGCACGTACCGGAGGTTGTCGCGGTAGGCCTCCCACACCCGTTCCGTGGACACGTCGCCGTGGCGCAACCGCGTCCAGACGTCGTCCCAGTCCTCCTCGTTGAATTCGTCGATGGACTGACCGGGGTCGATGTCGGGCGCGGGCACGAACGGGTGGTGGGGCTGGAGGTAGTGGACCACCAGCCGCTCGGGTTCGTGCTCCCGGGCGACCTCGATGGCCCGGTCCGTGACCGGCCGCGCTCTAACCGTTCCGAGGTCCGCGTCCCAGCTGTCCTTCCAGACCTCCGCGAGGACGTGGAAGTCGTCCGCGTCGAGGACCGTGTCGGTGAACGGGCTCGCAGAGACGTAGGCCGTCGATGTGGTCTCCGATCGGTAGTCCTCCCCGAAGTTGGTCTCCATCCAGGGGTGGGTCATCGAATCGACCGAGGTGATCGACCCCACGGTCTCGACGAAGTCGTACTCGGCGGCGACTTCGCGCATGAGGTCCAGACGGCAGGCATCCAGAACGACCAGCAGGTTCCAGTCGCGCTCGTAGATCGGCGTCCCCTCGCCGGCGAACCGGAAGCCGAGGTGGAACGCCTTGATGTAGACCGGATAGAGCGAGTCGGCGGCTCCCCTGAGGCCGTCCTCGCGGACGTTCCCCGCCGAGTCGCGAAGCCACGAGCCGATGTCCATTCGGAGATGTGTACTCACTTGAAACTAAAAGTCATACCGATCAGGGACGTGTGGTAACTGCAGAGCCTGTGTAAGGGAGGCGATCGCGGTCGGATACACTCACCCGACGCTGCTACCGTCGAACGGGGCTACGTCCGCCGATCGTCCTCGGACCCGACGTCGTCGAGTAAGCGATAGAACTGCTCGACGAACGCCCGCCGCCCGCGGCGGGGATCGAACGCCTCGGCGACCGAGCGAACCCTCCCGGAGAGCCGTTGCCGTTCCTGGACCCCTCGATCAAAGTACGAGGCGATCGCGTCTGCGAGGGCGTCTGGCGAGACGCGACAACTGAGAGCGTCGTCGACGTTCGAGAGGTACGGGGAGACCCCACAGTTCACCGTGCCGATTGCGGGGAGGCCTGCTCGCATGGCCTCGAGTACGGAGACGGGAAACGGGTCGAACCGAGCCGGCTGGACGTACAGCGAAGCCCCTCGATAGCCGTCTGCGATGTCCTCGACGTAGCCGGCGACGTTCACACCTTCGACTGCAGGGTCCTCGTGGCCGAGGCCCACGAGATCGAGCGTCGCGTCTGGATACCGCTCTCTGACCTGTGGCCATGCCTGAACCAGTAGGTCGACCCCTTTGTGGGGGCGGTTCTTCCCCACGAAGACTGCCCGTTCTCTCGCGAGATCCGGCTGGACCTCGGCCAACCGTTCGAACAGCCCCGGTTCGACGTACGGGTGGGCGATGCGGACCGGAACGTTCGGGGCGATGTCCGCGACGTTCCGAGCCATCAGGTCCGACACGGCGAGCACACCATCGACGTAGCGCCGGAGGAGTGCGCGCAATACCGTCACGTCGATTGTCCGATCTATCCGCTTGACTGCAGGTGCGAGGCGGCGCGGGGACCGCATATCGTACCCACCGAATCCGTACGTTCGATGGTTCGCGGCCAGGTAGATGTGCGTTGCATCTGTCCGGGACGCGATGTACGGCGCTGCGTACAGCCCGATAGCGTCCTCGCTGAGGTACACGTCGTACCCGGTTGGGATGGAGGGCCCCCTTCGGACGATACCGTAGATGTCTTCGAGGACGGATCCGGTGAGTAGATCGTTACTAATTGCGGGGAAGTGAACGTGATCGGCACCGATAGATTCGGCTATCCGGGCGTGAACCGGGTGGAGCCGATCCTTGTAGAGTATTGCGACACTCGGTCCCTGCCAGTCGTCGACCATCTACTACCAGTTTGTTTTGGAGGGGTCATACTTAGAATAGGTGTTCATCTCGTAGTCGCTCGCCCACGTATAGATAATTCCTAGTGAGAGTGCAGCGATCGACTGTGACGGGTTTTCCGCGCCGCCGACGACTGAAACGATATTCGATGAGATCGAGCAGGTGTCGAGATCGTACGTCCAACTCACTGGCGAGGGTACGCTCTCACCGGATCCTCCTCATCCGCGTCGTCTTCGCGTGTTGGCAGGCAACTCCCGGACTGCTCGGATCATCCGTTCTGAGGTGGTTCACCACCTGTCGCTTCGAGAATCTGCGCCACCACAGAGACTCATCGTGCCGTGTTCGGGGCCTATCCGTTTACTCACGGGAATAATGACATTGATAATATATTAATTAACTTGATATAATTCGGGTACTACCGGGTTGGGTCGTGGCTGTGCAGAGTTACTGATATCCCAGTGCAGTAAGTCGGTCCTTGACGATTGCTTCGTTCACCGTCCTCACATCGTCGTCCGGTTTCTCCGATTGTATCTCTCTTCGAGATGAATATGGAGGGGTGTGCCAGGGCACCTCGATTAGCGGGCCGACGCGAATGTGTTTCGGGTGCAATATACCGCGACACGGAAGTGGATAAAGGAGCTCTCCGAATAATTCTCCGTGATCTGCCGTCACTACCGTTTTACACTGGATGTCCTCGAGAAGAGACGAAACCACGTCGAGTACGATTTTTAAATTTTCTCTGTACCCCTGTCTCGCTTTCACTTCAGTTACTCCGTTGACGCGGCCGCGAAGACAGGTTTGGATGCCTATGTGTGACCAATCCGGAGGGGCGTCTCCTGGTGGATTCCCGCTTACGGGTAGATCGTTCCGCATAGACCCAATTGCGGGGAAGTGTGGTTGCATGAAATGTCCAAGTATACGTTTATTTGGATACCTGTGGATCGCCCGCTGCACCCGCTCGGCCACGACGTCAGGAGGGACAGTACAGAGTTCATCGTCCCAGAAATCGTCGTGATATAGTAAATCACACCAGTGAAATCGATCGACGTAGTCCTCCGTGAATGGGTTTGCGCTTACACAGACAGTGTCAAAGAGATCGGTCCCATTTACGTTCTCGTCGTACCACTCCGCTGAATCACTGCCACGAGACCGAATCGCCTCTGTCTCCCCCGGAAGCTCTGACATCTCTATAAAGTCGTCATATCGACATGCGTCGAGTATCAACAGAACATCCCAGTCTTCTTCAAAAACGTGACGACCCGATTTTCTAACAAAATATTTGTGAAACGAACTATTGAATTCGGTGCAATAACGATTGAGACGGGAACGAATGAACCGCGGATTTGAGATAACTCGTCGAAGCTTCTCTACCATGTGGCCGTAACGGGAAGTTCGTTGACAATAGATTTTGGGATGTAAAGTGATAGTATCTCGGCGCTCAAAGAAGACATCCTGGGGCCTCTCCTCAGTCAAATACGGAATGTCGGGTTCTGAGTACGACAATGTCATGTCGATGGTTGCGACACTCCGGATCTCGAGCGTCGAAACGAGGCCTCAGAGTCTGGAGTCGATGTGGTCTGCAGCACGCAATGCGAGTGCAGCGATTGTAAGTGTCGGTTGCATCGCTCCACTCGTCACGAACGTACTGCTCGAGACGAGAGACAGGTTGGACAGATCGTGTGCGAGCAACTGTGGATTGACGACGCTTTGAGATGGATTGGTTCCCATTCTAGTCGTACCCGAGTGATGACCCACGCCCTTCCAGACTATCGATCGGTGTTTGTTCCGGACGGTGCCATCGAGATTTTCGACGATCGATTCAAGGACCTCGAAAGCTCGTTCGATCGTCTTTTTGGCGTGCGGATCACGATTCCAGGAAACATTGGGGACGGGGTTTCCGTACTCGTCTGTCGTCGATCGATCGAGGGTGATTCGATTGTACTCCCGGGGTAGCACCTCGATTTCCGCGGAAACGGAGAAATAGTTTCCGAACTGCTCTCGGATACTTTCCAGCAATTCGTCGCCCCATTCGATCATCCTCGCATTTTCCACTTGTGTTGCCCACTGTTGGCTTGACACCGGATTCCGAACTGTATCGAGCATTCCACGTAATGGAGTCCGTTGCTGTAGAGCCAACTCGCTCGGAGTCGGTCCAGCGGTGATACCAAACTCGATTTTAAAACTCCCGGGTTTAGCCTCCTCGGGCGTGTAGAATTGATGGGACTCCATCGTTCCCAGACCCATAAGATGCTGGCGCGTTCGACGGTCGAGTTGACCGATGAGGTGTATATATGGAGACTCCATGAAGAACTTCCCTACCATTCCACTCGAATTGGCCAGTCCATCGGGGTGTTCCGACGACCGCGAGAGAAACAGGAGCCGGGGTATTTCGACTCCCCCGCATGCGAGAACGAACTGTCGCGACTCCTGACGGTAGGTCTCTCCACTGGGTGTTTTATATTCCGCGGCCGTAACGACATCCCCTGTTTTGTCGTGTTCCAGTCGCTGCACAGCCACCTGGTCGACTATGCGTGCCCCTTCACTCTCGGCTTTCCGAACGTGAACATCGGCGCTGTATTTCGCACCGGAAGGACATACTGGCTGGCAGGTCCCAAATCCGACACACTTGCTTCGACCCTGATACGGCTCACTGTTCCGGGCTTGGGGGACAGAGTGTGTGGTTATATCGAGCTTTTCGCATGCACTCTCGAACAACGAGTCGGAGTAACTCCGGGGAAACGCCTCCATGGGGAATGGGTGCTCACGTGGTGGAGCGAAGGGATTGTCCTCGGCACCGGCCACGCCGAGTTCGCGCTCTGCGAGCGCGTAGTACGGACGGATATCGGCGTAGTCGATCGGCCAGTCCGCAGCGAGACCGTACCGCGACTGCATCTCGAAGTCCTTCTCGTGAAAGCGTGCGACACGACCGCCCCAGTGGAGCGTCGAGCCACCGACGCCTTTGATGCGCTTTCGGTTCAGTGGGTAATAAACGCCGCCAGCGGAGGTATATCGGTCACGAGGGCCGCCCATGTCCCAGACCTCGAGCCCATCGTGTGCGGGCCGAATCGCCCTGCGCATTCGCTCTAGGCGTTTCCCTCGATCGAAGCGCTTGCCGGCCTCGAGCACGACGACATCGAACCCCCGCGCGGCGAGCTGACTCGCGATCAGTGCGCCGGCAGGCCCCGCGCCAACGACACAGACGTCGACCCGCTCCTGTGGGCTGCGGTCGATTCCGTCCCCCGAGTCACTCATTGCCCGGTCCCTGTTGGTAGGCTTCCGTCCCTCCGGGGTGACCCACAGGGTTCTCGTTACCGACGAGTTTGCCTCCCATCGGAGAACTGTACAGTGCGAACAGGAGGTCGTTGACGAGGTAGTACCTGAGCCGCTCGGCGCGGGTTCCCTCCGGATCGGGAAATGCCGTCGCCGCTCCGACCCCTCGAAGAACGGCGTCACGTCGACTGGGTTCCAACGCCGTGAATTTCGATCCGGTCTCCCGCTTCGCTGCACGGTCGACGACGCCGAGGAGCGACTCGACTTCAGCCAGGGAGTAATCCTCCTCCTGGCGTCGTCCGCCGAGGAATGTTTGGACGAACTCCCGGATTCCGGAGGTGGCCGACGGATAGACGACCTCTGCGACAGCCACCATTCCGTCGACGACTTCGGGCCGTCGGTCGAGGTGGTTGACGGTGCCGCCCACTCCGATCCCCATCACGGCCAGCGCGACGACCGCGTCCCGGCGAGTGAGCTCCATGCTCACCAGTCACTCCTCGCTCACTAAGGATTTATCCGTCGTTCGGAGTCCACAAGAACCATACCAAGAGAGCAACTGCGAGGCAGCCCCCGATCAACTGGAGGTACATCCCACGCGGGCCCGCTAGTCCGAGTGCAGTCGTCGCCCAGGGTCCAAGTCGCCGACCGATCCGCTCGGGGGTTACTAACTCTGTCGCCCGAAAGACGAAGCTGACGAGGCTACCGACTATTACCCAGAGCAGTGGGACAGCCACCAGTAAAACGACACGACGTCGTCCAAACGAGTGGTCTGCAGACCACCGTTCGCCAGTACCTGTCTGCTCCACCGTAGCCATTCGCTTGCGGAGGGCGAGCCAGCCAGGAAAGGCGACGACCGCGACCCAGGCGAGGCCGAGGAGCCGCCCCTGCACGACGATCGAAAACGACGACACCGTGGCCAGCTCGAGAATCCAAGCCTCGGTTGCCACCAGAACAGACAGGGCCACGAGGGCGACCACGACGTACGTCCCGAACTGTCTGAGGATAGCGCGAAACGTGGATCCGGACGTCGGTCGGTGCTGGCCGAATGTGTCCCAGAGTCGGTAGGCCACGACCGAGCCGAGGAGTGTCGCCGGTACCCGGGAGACCGTTTCCAGGGAGATGGAACCGGCCAGCAAGTCCGTGGCCACGGTCCCGACCGCCGACCCCCACGCCGCGACCGGGCCAACGAGGAGACTACCTACGACGACCAGGGCCCCCTCTGACTGGACACCGTGTCCCGCCACCGAAGACACCACCCAGGACAGCGGGCCTGCGACCATCGCGTAGACCACGGCAAACGCGAGAACGTTCCGGAGGCCGCTTGCCTCTCGCCAGGGATCCAGCATCCGTCTCATTGGAAATCTCGCACGATATCTTCGGGTAACGGGGGACGGTACATCAATACCCGACACTGCGTGAGTTGCCGTGTCCGGGTCCTGACTGGATGAACCGCGGCGCCGTCGTGATTGCCACTCCACAGCTGTTCGCAGGTCGGGAGGAGGTCGCGTCCCGAGACGACGGCTGGTCCTGTCCGCTATCAGAACACCTAATCCTGCCACTTTCCAGGGGTAGAGCAAGCGGGAGCGGGGTGGTCTCGGTCACATGAAACGGATCGCATTCATCGACAACAAGTCTTCGACGACCAGGGAGTCAAGACGGTCTTCACGAACTGTCTGGCGGCGCACCAGGACCGACACTCGGCGACGGTCTTCGGTTCGACAAGCCGGACTTCGAGGCGATAGACGCGTTTTGCGGGACCGACGTCGATCCCATCTCGGCTCGCCGCCCCCGACTTACGAGCAGCGCGGTCAACCGGACCGTCTGGGTCGGAAATGCGCTGCCGAACGGCCGGTTCAGTCTGCACCTCAGTTGAAGACGGCGCTCCTGAACAGGCTCGTCCGAAACCGAACCGCCGGGTTCGGCCTCTGCCTTTCGACCGGCGGCGAACTCGCGTTAGGAACACCATCGATACAGTACGTCCCCTTCCCTCGCTTCAACACGAGTCGGCTGGATGACCGTTGGAAGATTGGGACGATTCACTCACAGTTACGACCGTGTGTGCTCCGCCTGGCGGGTGTCGACGGGACGGCCGTGCGTGATCTGTCCCAGCTCACGAGCTCGGCGTGGACGGCGCAACGGATCGAGCTGGTCTATGGCACTTCGCCGGAGGTGCTGTATCCGCCAGTCGCCCCCGTCGCTCGGATCGACACGATCCTGTCCGATCACGACTGGGAGGGAGAACTCCACGAGGGATTGCCAAACTTCGTCGAGCAGTTGGGACGGGAGCACTTTCAGTGACCCATCGCGCGGATCGCCGATGAGCCGCTCTCGCCGGGGACTAACGCCGTCTATGTAGATGGAAGCGACGCCAGCAGTGCGGGCCACCCCACGCGGACGGCCCAGCTGTCGACAACAGACTGCGATCGATTGAGTAAACTGCTATCGGTGGAGCAGATTCAGTATTGACGCGCTGTGGTTATTGAAGAGGTTACCATCGACGTTCACGGTAGCTACCACATCGATGGAGTATACTTGACGGCGGCGTACCATCCCTATCGACGCCGTTCGGAATCTGCCGGGCGCCGACGTTCACAGTTGGGTTTTCACCGTCTCGCCCGTGACTGTTCGCAAACGCGTTGCTACCCCTCGCCCCGTAGCATCTCTACGAGTTTGGCCGCGGCGTATTCGGCTGGCGTCTTCGAAACCTCGGCGTGGACGGACGGAATGTAGCAGAATCGATCGAGGTAGTCACGTTGTGTACCTACGGACCGATCGGTCGCGCGCTCGTGGATCGTCGTCTCTTCGTCCAGTTGCAGGACGTGCTGATCGGTAAAGGGACCGAAGCGATTTTTCTCCCACGGAAGCTGCAGTACGCCACAGACTTTTCCGCGTGCTACCGCCAGCAGGAGCGCGGTTGAGTAGACGGTACAGACGAAATCGTATCGGTCGATGTCAGTCGCCAAATTGTCGGTGTCGCTCGTGGGAAACCCGTCGTAGAACCGTTCTATCTTCTCCGGGGAGTCTTTCGGGTGTGGCCGGACGCAAATCTCGATACCGTTCATCAGTTCGATTTCACGCAACGTGTCGGCAATTTGCCGTTCCGTCTCCGGTCCCCACTCCCCGAGTTCGAGTTCCCATCCGGAGAGAAACAGCCCGTTTTCTACCTCCGGATCGTACGGATCCATGTCCGCTAACCCGTATTCGGGATACCCGATGGTCGTCGCCGTTCCCTGTCCCAAACAAGGGTACTCCGACCGTGCAGCACGGATTTGCTCCGTGAAGTACTCGCCCATGGTGAATACTCTGTCAACGTATGGATTTCCGAAGATGTACGCACCATACCGGTACAGGAGCCGTCGCTTCACCGTCTCCAGGACCGGGACACGGGGTTCTGGGGACGGGCGAAGTGCCTCGACCAGCCTCCGTTCAGCGGGCAAGTGTTCCATGCGCTGGACGCCGTGCTGGACGACCACCGTGGGAACACCTCGGTCGCGACAGCGCCGGGTGAGGTGTTTGACGAACGGAAGCCTGTCGTGCCCACACACAAACAGCGATGGATCTGCATCGTCGAGATACTCGTCAAGACGGTAGGGAATGCGCGGCGAGATGATGTCGTCGATCAGCCACTGAAGCGCTTCCAGGTGTAGCGGGCCAGGCCGCGACCGTCTGTTCATCCGAACGAACAGCTCGGATCGAACGTAATCCCTGGCTTGACGATAGGGACTCAACGATGGTGCGGAGACACCGCTGTCGCCGAACAAATCGTCGAGCAACAAGAATTCGACGTCGACTGACGATGGTAGCGCGGAGGCGATCGGACGCAGGTTTCGACTGGTGGTGCCGTCGTGTACCGCGAAGACGACACGGTCAGCCTCCAAGCTACCGGACATTGGTTCGGTCCACTGACGATCAGTATCGCGTTGTAAAAACTATAGGGATTCGGCAGGCGGACGTACACTCCGCCTTGTTGGATGCGGCCAGTAGTCGAGGGGTGGAGAGTTCGAGCGCGCTATCTCGATCCAGAGTAGCCATCGCCCCGTCACCGGTTGCGAGGCATACAGTGGGCTCTTGCAACCCGTTCGTCGGATCCGACGTTCGAAACGGTAGCGGCTATCAGATGCACGGGACGGCAACACGTCCAATTGAAGCAACTCACGTGGGGCCGGAGAGAGTCATTTGGATCGAGAGGCTCCCGGCCGACTACGCTCCTCGAGTCGTTTCCTAGACACTCGGAGACCGAGTGGCGTGATTAGCAGGGTCTCGTGACTAGGAGTTCCGGATTCAAAGTTGGGCAATGCGATCTGCAAACACACGATCCACAGGCGGTCGGCCGCGACTGAACTGTTTGTCTGTCGAAGGAAGCGGACGCAGCCACCAAGTCATCGGATTCGGCCAAAGTTCGAGAACCGTCAAAAAATTCGGGTGTCGCCCGTACGTGCCGTCGCGCAACAGAGGCCGTCCGAAGCCGATTTGCTCCCGCCGCCGCGAGATGCCGCGGCCGGCACGCACTCTTCGCGGGCAACAACAGTTTCTCGCAGACATCTAGCATATCTTATACCGTCGATAGCTGCTCTCGAATTCAGGATCCGCTCACACGGCAAGTACTTTGTCACGGGCCCTAGTGACCAATAGCATGATAGTTACGCTCTCTCCGTGTGGAAGAGAGGCCTCTGGAAACGTCGGCGACCAACTCGCGCTCGAGGTGACTCAAGACATCGTCGAAGACGTTCGCGGTCCCACAGAGTTCCAGACGTACAGCAAACGCGAAGACCTGACGTCACGGCTCGATCGCGTCAACGAGGCCGACGCGATCGTCCTGCCCGGCGTCGAGATCTCCCAGTACGCGACACACCCACAGGACTACCGGATCACGAAGGATCTCGACGACGTCGAACCGCCACTGGTCCCGAATGGGGGGACGTACTCGTTCTATCCCGGCGACGAAATCGAACTCCGGCGTCAGACGTTCGGGCCGAACACGAGCGCCTTCCTCGACCGTCTCCTTCGTTATTGTCCGGATGGGGTCGTCCCCGTTCGAGACACGATCGTCGGGCGCGTGATGGAGCTCAATGGTTACGAGACTGTCCTGACGGGCGACCCCGGGTGGTACGATCTGGACATGATCGGGACTCCTTTCCACCGGCCGGATTCCATCGACAAACTCGTCGTCACTGCGCCACAGGCCATGCGGTATCTATCACAGGCCAAAGAACTCGTCGCTCGCCTCGGAAAGGAATTCGAAGACGCCGAGCGCATTCTCGCGTTCCACGCTGCCCCGCGGGACGTAGACTACGACCTCGCAGCGACCGGGCGTCAGCTCGGGTGGGAACCCGAGTACCTCAGTCACGACACCGACCATCTGGAACTGTATCGAGACACGGACCTCCACGTGGGATACCGGCTCCACGGCCACCTCGCACACTTGCGCTGGCGACGGCCCTCGGTGCTGCTAGCTGAGGATTCGCGGTCCGTGGGGTTGACGGAAACCTTCGGAACAGGTGGGGTGACGGCGTTCGAGCCGCGGTCGATGTTTGGATTCGAAGACCTCTTCCGGCGCGTCTCGCGTCGGAGTATCCGGAAACTTGCAGACTGTATGGACGGAACACTGGGTTGCTCGGCAGTCTTTTTTCTGTACGGGAAATTCGCTGCTTCGCCGGACCCCGCAGCGGTGGACGAAGCGATGGACTTCGTGACCACACAGATGGAACGAGACTGGCCAGCGCTGAGTCAGATTCGGGAGGTCATCGACGATACCTACGAGAACGGCATGCGCCCGTTCATGGCAGACGCGCTTCCGTCGTGAGGAGTGGCAACACAGCCGATTCTTTTCGGCTGGTGCGTAAGGAGCTCCCGCTTACAGCCTGTCGACACCGGCCGGCCCCGCCCGATCCATCTCGGGCTGGCGGGCACGATTCGGACCCACCTTCCCAGCGAGCTCTGATTAGTTTCCTTCAGACCTGAGTCTAGCACCGAGCCAATGTACTCTACTGGATTGAGTGCTGAAGGAGGTCGGATAGGCGTGAGATGAGCAGGAGTAAAGGACGTTTTAGCTCTCCAGTTCAGTGCACTCGAATGAGCGCGTCCGACGGATAGAAACGGGTCGACGGATCCCGGCTACCACAGCGTCGACTACACGGCCGTCTGGGCCTGTGGGTCAGATTTCTCTCGATTAGCGAGCTACCCGCTTTCGCCGCTGGATTCGACGGCCTCGATGACTTCACTCGCCGTCTCGCTGATCCGGCGCAGACGTCCGTGGAGCACCGCCGCCTCCTCGTCCTGCCAGGCAGCCAGATAGAACGCGGAGTTGTCCATGTCGAGTCCGAAGTAGCGACCG
>CAZEDI010000068.1:0-11667 GCA_964510865.1 uncultured Halobacteriales archaeon | reverse complement strand
ATAGCCTTTTCTTCCGTGCCCCCGGTCGGATAGTACCAGGTCCCATTCACGTGCGCAGTGATCGGGAGCGCTACCGCGAGGTACACATCGGCCCCCCGGTAGAGGAGGCCAGGCGAGTCCGTGTAGCGGTGTGAGAGGTAGCCGAAGGTGAAGGAGAAGGGTGCCGGGTCGGAGGCGACCGCCAAGGAGGCGAAGTTCGCCGCCGTCCTCGCCGTCCCAGCCAACCAACAGAATGGGCGTGGCACGGTTGTACAGTGGCCCCACGAGGGCAAGGGATGTGCCGGCGTGTTTCGGCGGTACGCCTACGAACTGATGGAATCGATGGGTCAGGTGGTTGCTGGCGTGACGGGACGGGAGGCCAAGACGGTCCGGAACGGGACGGGGACGAAGCGGAAGGGAAAGGTGTTTTCGGTAGACCGTGCGCAGGTTCACACGAAAGTGCGGGCCTCGGCAGGGCAACGGTCGATATCACACGCCCGACGCAATGGCCCCACTCGACAGCCCGCCACGGCCAGCCGGTGGCCACGTATTCCCTGGCCGTGCGCCTTAGACAGGTCACACTACCGAACACGGGGCGGTGTATTGCTAGCTATCGAGGAACTCCTCCGTGACATAGGTGTCGTCGAGCCGGAGTTCAACGGCATCGGCACCGCTCGTTCGTTCGAACGACAGGGGGGGACCCTCGACGACGTAAGCGTCTCCCGCGGCGTGCCCCGTCTGCCCGACGACCGTCGTCGGTCCATCGTCGCAATCGACGATCTGGTCCTCGTTGTCCGCCGCCATCTCTCGATACACCGTTTTCTCCACGTCGCCATCCACATCGAACCGGTAGGTGAACGATGTATCTTCGTCCGTCGAGAGAATCTCGAACGTCGAACCGGTGAGGTTCGACTCGACCGTCTCCTCGATCCGTTCTTCGGCGAGGTCGTCCGTGATGTCCTCGTCGTCCAACTGGAGCCTGTATGCTGAGGGACCGCCAGTCTTGACGAATTCTCGGATGGATCCCGATATGGCGTACGCATCGCCCTCGCCTCCGCCCGTAAATCCGACGACGGACGTGGTCCCATCGGGACACCGTACGATTTGATCCTCGTCGTCTGCGGCGATCGTATCGTATACGGCCTTCGCGGCGTCTCCGTCCACCTCGAACCGATAGCTGAACTCCGTGTCTTCGTCGGTGGAGATGATCTCGAATGTCGATTGTGGGCTCACCGGATCAGGATCCTCACCGCTGGTTTCCACTTCGAAGCGGTAGTTCGACGGACTATACCCAGAGGCCGTCTCGCTCGCAATTCGGACGTAGTACGTCCCCGCTTGGTCGGCCTGTTCCTCGATCTCCCGAGAGACGCCTGGTCCGCCGATTCCGTTCCACCGAGCGGACGCCAGTTCGACACCATCCGGACCGACGAGCGTGTAGGTGTACGGCTGACCGATGGCACCGCTGATTACCTGTCGGACCGTGATCCTCGCGCCCTCCGTCACGCCGAACGAGTACCAGTGTTCCTCCCCAGCATCGGTCAACTGATTGGAAACAGTGTCGCCTTCATCGATCGGAATGGCCGTCTCGGAACTCGTGCCATCCGATGATCCGATGGTTAGTTGTAGGGTGAAATGGTGGCGGATCCGTTGGTCGGTGTTCTCGACGACGAGGTGGTATGTTCCCGATTGTTCAGCGAGTTCGTGGATGGAAGTCGGAGAAACGAGCCACGTCTCGCTGCTGATCAGTTGCCCGTCGGGATCGTACAACGAGAGGTCGATGGCGACAAACACCGCCCCCATGCCGGCGAGTTTGGCGTTGATCACCTCGTTCCGGTTAGCGTCAACGGCGAAACACGCCGCCTCCTGCGGATCGAGGTTCCCCGATCGAGCGGCGTCCCGGCCGAGTCGCGTGGCGGAACTACACGCAGGTGTGCCAGCCTGCTGTGATCGCCACCAGGGTGCGCCGATGACGTCGCTGGTGCTCAACACGATGCCGGACGAGGCCAAGAACCCCCGACGTGAAAACTGACTGGGGTCAGTCGAAGGCGGTCCATCCTCAGCGATCGATGTCTGCTCCTCATTCGGTCGTGATGAAGTCATTCGTGGTATCGGGTATCGGGCGTTGGTTTCCCCGGCTAGCCGGTAGACGGTCCCCGTGGCTGGTATTCAGGGTACCCCGTGCACAATGTGCAGCCTCCGTGGGAGGGCCGGCCGAGACGCCGAGGGAAACCGATTCTCGGGGACGAACGTCGAAGGGAACCCAACGGTGCGTGAGAAGCGACGACAGCGCCTCCGATAGGCACCTCGAAGGGTGAAAAACATCCGGCCGCAAGCAGCGATTCCATCCCCGCGCGGGGTTCAATGGAGTGATCGGTCGACGGGTTGGAGGTCCCCACTTCCCTCGTATTTCGTTGGGCCGGTGGTCGGGCGTGGTCGAGCGGTGGCGTCGCCGACCCATAGCGGGAACAAGAGGCTCACTCCGCTGTGGCGTGACACTCGATAGCCCGAACAGAGTGGTTGATTCGAATTCACCAATTCGAGTTCGATGCGGGTCACCACCGCACCTCCGTTAGTGATCCTGTTTGGCTTTCGAGTGATTCTCCGATCGACTCCGACGGTATGGGATCGACCCGGTCGGCACGTCTGTTCGCCCCATGCACGACGTGTGGTGGGTGCACTGACGGGCGTCTACGGAGTATACCCGCGAATCCAGGTACTTGCCATGAGAATCGACGAACGGTATGAGCGGACACTCGATCGAACCGTCCTGAGTAGCCGTTTGCGCCGGATCGTCCTGATCGTCATCGTCGGACTGGTGGTGAGCGGCCCCGTCGTTGCTACCGGCGCGGTTTTCACTGGCGAAGGGGGCTGGCCGGCCACAGCCTTTGCACAACAGGCCGGAACGGTGTCGATCGATACGGATGGTTCTACCCCCCCAGCGGACACAGCGCTGTCTCCAGGAGAGCGAGTCGACTTTCAATTGCAGATTCAGTACCGCCTGCAGGAAGGACAAGCCGGGCAGATAGAGATTTACTTCCCAGACGCGGGGGGGCACGCCGCAACCGTCGAGGTAACCGGTGACGGCGAGTTGCAAACGCTCACTCGAAGCTTCGAGAAAGCGGTTCCAGAAGGCGTTCCCGTGGAGGATGGCTTCGGCGTGAGCGTCGTTCTCCGATCCGGTGAGGGGGCCTTCATCGACGGAGATGATATGTCGTATTCCGTAGCGACGATGGGGAATCCGCCGAGGATTGAAAGCGCCACCCCCTCCGGAGGAGTCGCCGAGGTGTCCGTGGGCGAATCGCGCGAGTTCTCCGTGGAGGCTTCAGATCAAGACGGGGACGATCTCACCTACGCCTGGCACGTCGATTTCCGTGGCGATTCTTCCGGTTTCGAGCAAATGAGTTCAAACTCGCGTTCATCGTTTTCGTATACCTTTGATCAGGCGGGCGACTACGTCGTCAAAGTTGAGGTAAGCGATGGGTCGAATGTAGCCAGCGAAACGTGGACGGTCGGCGTCGAAAATGCGGATGGAACCGCTGGAGAAGCGTCAAATGGGCAGTGTTCGATGCCGGCCAGAGAGTACTGGGAGTGCGTCACTGAGGAGAACTGGGGATACGAGGGGACAGAGTTGCGAGCATATCACGAGATGTTTCCCGAAGACAGAGGAGAAGGGAGGAACATCACTATAATCGACACTGGTTTTGATACTTCTCACCCGTTGTATAACCCCATCTGGGATGGTGAAGAGTACAAACCATACCACGTCAACGTTGTGGACACCCACTGCATCGGCCCGGATTGTGACGGCGACACCGACATCCATGACTCGGACGGTCACGGGACGATGGTATCGGGGGGCGTTTGGCAAGCAGCACCCAATGCCAATTATTCGATCATCAGGATATCCAAGGAAGATTTAGACCGGATAGATTGCCGCTTCGGAGACCCGGAAGGCACCGTCGAAGATCGACTCGTCGAAGCGTTGGACTATGCAGATAATAGCAATTCCGATGTCATTGTTTCGGCGCAAGGAAATCACGGCTACCAACGGAACGATGGCACATCGGCAGTCAGCAATAAGGCCAATGAAGTAGCGGATTCCAACACCTCCATCGTCTGGGCAGCGGGGAATTCCGAGGGCAAGGATCAGGGAATCCTCGGAGCCCTATTTGATTGTGATAGGTTAACTTCAGATCAGTACCCTATCCGACCGGCTTCGGCCGCGGAGGTGATCGCTGTTTCTTCGACGATTGCGTTGGAATCAACGCCCCATACTCAGAGTGTCTCCAATCCCAATAGCCCGGAAAACAGTTACAACGACAAACCCGACCTCGCCGCGCCAGGATTCGACGTCTTTACGCTCGGAAAAGAGGCTCGTGACGGTTACCGATACGCCTCGGGAAGTAGTTTCGCTGCGCCACATGTCGCAGGAATTGCTCTCCTATTGTCGAGACATGGAACAGCAAATGAAGTGAAACAGGCACTCGAAAACTCTGGGCGAGACATTCCAGATGCAGAGTTAGATGGCGAGGGGAGCGTGTCTATCCTCGGCGCATACGGCGAACTCGCTGGAACTGACGGTCACCCGGAGCCAGCGGTCCAGATCCGAGACGTTGAACACCTCGACGACACGGTCCGCTTCCGTATCGAACTGCGCAACGCCGGTGAATCCGCTGAAACGACGTCCAATGGCGTCCATCTGAATCTCGATAGCGCGCGGTTCATGGCGGTCGAACTGGGGGATTTCGACCAATGTAACACGCTGACCGAGATAGGAGGCTCAGAGTGCGTTCCCCGTAGCTCATCGGGTGCGGAGGGCGAGGTTCTCGAATTATATGTTGACGGTGATGAGGCAGTTTCAGGATTCATCGAAGTTTCGCTCGCCGATCCATCAACGGCTACGCTTCGCTATAGGGGGTGGATCCGGGATGATGCCGATACGACGTATAATCCATACGAAAAGCAATACGAGAGATACATCGCCCGCTACCCAGCGGAGAGTCCCGATCCGTTCGCAGACGACGGAGGGAGACAGAAACACCCCGACGCGGTCGATGTATACGATAACGAAGTCAACCCCCCGTATGCGAAAGCGGCATCGGTGGCGTATTTCTCGATTACAGATTACAGGACCCAATCGACATCTCTCGATTCGGAGCGTACGGACGACGGTGACAACGGTAGCGAGACGGTTCGGCACGACACCGACATCGCCGACTGTCGCATCATCGAGGAGGCCGGAGCGTACACCCTGACGGACGATATTCAGAACGGCCAAGTGGACTCGTGTATCCACATCCGCTCTGACGACGTCGTACTGGACGGGAACGGCCACGCCATCAGCGGCGCCGGCCAGGAGGATACGACGGGAATCTGGGCGTTCAACGGTACGCTTGACGAACATTCGGGAGACGAGCTCCAGAACGTCACCATTCGAAACCTCCGAACCAGCGACTGGGGCACGGGTATCCAGGCGGGAGAGTTGTTCCCCGAAGCGGGGCCTGAGAACATCCGCATCGAGAACGTCGAAACCGGCGATAACGGGCAAGGGATCGTCATCCGATCCGCCTCGGCGACACTCGTCGACGTTACAAGTAGGGACAACGACATGGCCGGCATCAGCACCTTGGAGGTCAATGGCGTCACGATGCGAAACATCACCACCACAGGGAATGGGAACAACGGTATCGGACTCCATCAGGAAACTCACGACGTGGTGGTGGAGAACGCGATTTCCTCCGGGAACGGGGGGGCCGGCGTCCACATCGGCTCGGACGGCGTGAGAGGAAATGTAATTCAGAATTCGTCTATTGCTGCTAACGGCGGCGCCGGCGTCGTGATGAGTAGTGACGTTCACAACAACACCCTCCGTGGGTCTGTCGTCGAGGGTAATGCAGGGGCGGGCGTCGTCATCAGGCTATCCGCGTCGGAGACGACCGTCACCGACACCAGGATCGTAAACAACGACGGTGCCGGAATGACCGTCAGTGAATCGAGTGGCCACGCCGATAACGTGACCTTCGTCGACAATGGAGCGCTTGCCTACCGAGGGCTCGAGCGATCAGAGGAGTTCTCGGCGGAGCGGCTCCACGTCGGTCCATCGGCCTCGGCATCGTTCGACTCGGGAACGGTCGACATCGGTCCTGTGAGCGACGTATCAGCGGACGATTCGAGCGTGGCCGTCGTCGGCGACGGGCTCGAAGTCGATGATGTGACAGTGGCGTCAAACCTCACTGTCGAGCTGGCCTACGACGCGAACGCCATCGCCGGGGCGGGTGCGGACGAGTCGGGCGTCACGCTCCAGCGATTCGACGGAAGCCAGTGGGTGGAAGTCTCAGAATCGACAGTAGACACCGAAGCGGATCTCGTCTCCGGGATTGTCCAACGAAACGGGACGATAGCGCCGGTCGTGGCTTCGAGCGATTCGCCCACCACGACGCCAGAACCGTCGGAACCGCCCGTGACGCCCTCCGATACGCCATCGCCATCGACGCCCACCCCGGACGAACCGGTCGCAGAGGAGCCCGAGACGAGCGAGCCATCGACGGAACCGGAAGCGTCGACATCCGTGTTCAAAGTCCTGGCCACGGCCAGTGGTGAGTTCGACTACCGATTCACCGTCGACGGGAGCGTCGAGAAGATCATAGCGGAAGACGGGACTGCGGCGGACGCCGACGACCGAGTGGTCGAAAACGAAGATGGGACCATGACGGTCATCGGTTCGACCGGCGACAACGCCGGGGACGCGTATGCCTTCTCTGGGGAGATCACGTCTTTCGAGAGAACGGGCGGGTCGTCCGGATTCGAGCTCCGTCGCGATGGGGAGGACGTCACGGCCGAATTGACGGCCGATGGCGAAGCGGATGGCGTAGAAACGACGACGGCGGCAGGAGATGACGTCACGGAATCGGTATTCAAAGTCATGTCGACGACCGACGGTGCCGAGTTCACCTATCGGTTCACCGTCGACGGCCGGGTCACCAAAACGATGGCCGATGATGGAACCGCCGCGGACGACGAAGAGGAGATAGTGGATACCGGCGACGGAACGGTGACCGTCACTGGCTCCACCGGCGACGGATTCGGTGACGCGTTCGTCGTTCGAGGCGAGGTCGTCTCGTTCGAGAAAACCGGCGGCGAGTCAGAATTCGAACTCTACCTGGATGGGGATGACGTCACGAACGAGCTAGCCTGAGAACTGCTCCGCTGGGGCCGCTCGGCGTGATCGGAGTGGTTCACGAGGAGGAAACGTTTCTGAGGGAAGGTGAATCGACCGATTCGCCATCGGTCGATAGACTGTACGGTCGCGAGTGCTCCATATACCTCTCGTAGATCCCTTCAGCCCATTGCCGCGCCTCGTGAGATTCGAGTTCGATCAGGCCACGGGGCATTCCCTCGTCGTCCTGGACCCCGATCTGGATGACAGTATCGGTCAAGCCCAGATAGAACTGACACATCTCCTCACACATGAACACGTTTAGCCGGCCCGTCTCAAGCATATCGTCGAGGAGCTCACGGTACGTCGGTGTACTCGTGAGCGTCCGTAAGACGTCTTCAGGCACGATTATTTCCTGCCAGCACTCGTCCTCTATCACCCGCTCGTAGGCGGTTCGCATGGCGGGAAGACCGACAGCCGGTAGCACGCATCGAAACTCGTCTGCGGTAGCCATGGCGTCGATGTGGCGGGAAACGGGCGCGTACGGATCCGTCGGCCGGGACGTCACTACCGTCGCGTCATCGAGCGCCTCGATGTCGATGTCGAGGGCCGCCGCGGGGAGCCATTCCGCGATCGGTCGGAGTCGCGTCGTTATCTGAACGAAGTTGATGAGTTCAAAGAGTTTCTCGGCCACGATCTCCCCGGACGGTGTGAGGCTGTATTCCCGATTCGTGCGACTGATCCAAGCGCGTTCTTCGAGCGCTTCGAGATTTCGGTTGACGGTCGTCCGCGACGCGTCGGCTCGGCTCCGGATCTCGTCGATGGTCAACGGCCCCTCGTCTAATAACCATCTGAGAACGTGCGTGCGGTGATGAGAACGCGTTATCGAGTTTATCTCCTTTACCGTGGATTCCATGCGCTTGAACCCCTAGTGGTCTATGTTAACGATTCACATAATAGTGGGCCTGCAGATGCAAGGGAGCCAGTACATTGAGACGAAGTTTCGATCCAGACGGGATTCCCTCTTCATATCAAAGGGATTGGGGGTTATCTGCAACGTTGCCGTGTGTACCATCTCTGGGACAGGATACCACGCTCTCACGTGAACATACGGGGGGGATGACGCACGCCCCATGCTCACTGTGCAGCGGGTACCCTGAAAATCGGTGCCACCGTATCTCCGCTGTGATTGTCAACGGCCACCGATGCGAACGGAGTACCGTGGTCGAAGACCGAGTATGGATACGGGTTCTCCATCGGGCGTCGGATGGGATTCACTCCGCTGATCCGGGACGGAAAAAGCGGTACTCAGCCAGCGTGAGCCAATGAAGGTGCCCTCGAGTCTCATTCGAGACGGAGCACTGGTCACGGAAGAGGGCGAAATCGGCGTCGTCCTCGCCGAGGTAGTCTCGGAAGATCTCGAAGACCACCTCGATGCCAAACGGACTCGGATCGGAACGCTACTCGCGGTCGCCCTAGTCGCCTTCGCAGTCGGCAGCTATCTTCTGTACAGTGGGATGGCAATGGGTGGGGCGCTCGCCGCGGCTATCGCCATCGGTGCCTTCGGTGGGGCCTGGTACGACTACCGACGCGAGCCGAACGTTCGAATCGACCGTGCCGAAAAGCGGTTCTGGCCGGTGCACATGTTTCCCCAGACGGACGGGATCGTTCTTTACGACGGCCACGGGGTCATCGAGGAGACGGGATTCGAGGTGGAGGTGCTCGACGAGGACGACGAGACGGTACTCCGTGAGGTCGACGAGCAGTTAGGCGCGTCGTCTGCGCTCCCCGTCGTGCTCCCGCGTGAGCGGAACGTGGAAGCCAACATCGAAGAGCATCTCAGCCAGATAGATAGCGTTCTCTCCAACACGACACGAACGGGACTTCGAATCCCGGCCCCACGACGCGATTCCACCCTCGTGAGCGCTATCAGCACGATCGCGCCACACGCCGAGGATCAACGACCCGATTCGGCTTCCGTCGACGTTCCATTGGAGGAAGCCCGGGAGGAGGTAATGGAGATCGCGGCTCTCGGAACACTCGCCTTCGAGGACGATGCCGGAGAGAAAGTTCGATCGTTGAAAACGTCGGGAGCGGAATCGGTCGAGCGCATCACCGAGGTCCACGGTGAGATGCTCGAACTCGTCAACGGTAGCATCCAGTCCGTCGGCGACGTGTTGTCGATGATCAGCTACACCTTCTACTGTCCCGACTGTCTGGCCGACGATATCTCCACCCGACTCGATCTCAGGGACAACGGTGACCTGGAGTGGTACTGTGACACGTGTCGAAACCGACATGCACTGGAAGAAGCGGTGCCGAAACACCGGATTTAGGACGACCTCGTCGACGAGATCTGGGACCGACTCTGGGTCGAGAAGGACGACGAAAAGCGGCACATCTACGAGGACATCGAGGATCAGAAAGCCGAGCTCACCGAGCGGGAATTCGAGCAGAAACAAGAGATCATTCGCGACGGTGGGCGACAGATCAAGGACCTCCGATCGAAGATCCGGGATCTCAAGACCCAGGCCGCCGCCGGGAAGGGAGCTGTCGAAGAAATCAGCGACGTGATGGTGAAATACGAACGGCTGCGCGAGGAACGGCGAGATGCCTTCCGGGAGGACATCGCGCGAGCCGCCGACCGCGTCGACGAGGCGACGCAAGCGGCGCTTGAGACCACCCGGAACTTCGAGCAGGAGCAGACGGCAGCGGCGGAAAAGGAAGCGGAACAACGAGCTCAGATTCGGCGCGAGGAGGAGCAGCGCCGACACCGCGAGCAGCTCGCGGCGCAGGAGGGGGGCCTCGGGATCGGCGGCTCGATCGCCTCGAAGCTTCGTAAGCAAAAGACCAAGATGCAGAGACGCCGTATCGAACCGACATCGGGAGCAGCGGGATGGGGGGACGCCGATATACGGGAATCGCTGGCAGTTACGACGGAGCGCCCACGATCCGACGGCGAAACCGAAGCTACGTTCCGAGGCCACGTGACAGGCGTCACCGGTGCCGACCGCGTGGTCGCTACCTCGAGTGGCGCTCGTGTCCGTCGGATAGCGGCTGGCTCCAGGGACTCGGTCGAGAATCGTGGAACTCGACCGATCCGGAGATTTTCCAATCACCGGGGCCCTTCGCCCACGACGACACACCGGAGGTCGGGCATCTCATCGCGAAGCCGATCCACCGCCCGAACCAGCAGGTCGGCGTTCTTCTCCGGGATGAGCCGGCCGACGAAGAGGACATCGACGGGGCCGTCGGCCGGGTCGACCGCGTCGATCTCCGCCATCGAGACGCCGTTGGGGACGACCTGGGCGTCCGTGACGCCGAGGCTCGCGAGGTCCTGTCGCGTCCGGTGTGAGACCGTCAGGTGGCCATCGGGCAGCCGCGCGACCGTCCGCTCGACGGCCTTCCCGAATCCGCCCTTCCACCCGAGGTAGTCGTACCAGTACGCGTCCCACACCTCGTGCCACGTCACGAGGAACGTCGCGTCCCGGGCCATCGAGTGGAGCTTGCTCGGGAACGCCGGGAAGTAGGGGAACGCCTGGCAGTCGATCACGTCGAACGACTCGGCGAGCAGCGGCCGGAGGAGCTTCGCGCTGAACCGGAGCGCCTGGAGGATCGACCGCCGCCCGTCGACGTAGAGCTCGCCCGGCTCGGCGACGCCGTGGAACGTCACGCCCTCGCGCTCGACGACGGCCGGCCCGTCCCAGTAACGAAAACCGTACCAGTGGACGTCGTGGTCGTCGGCGAGCCGTCGGGCGACCTCCCAGACGCGTTTCTGGACGCCCCCGGTCTCCCAGGGGTGGACGGCGTCGTAGACGTACCCAATCCTCACAAGTCGAGGATACCCTCAGGCGGGCGGTATGTATAACTAGTCGTTTGATGGGTGAGGCGCCCGTCCGCGACCGAACTCGAATCGTTGGTCGATCGCCGTATTAAGGCGCACCGGCGGCACGAGTACCGCCGGGCGTGAGATCGCACGCCGCGACCACGACCATCTAGGTTTCGCCATCCTCGTCGACGCCGAACCGGTCGACTCGCGGTGGGACGAACGCTGCCGGCCCCACGGTCGGTCGTTCCTCCCCGTGACGCTCGGTGGGACGTCGGACGCCAAGGCAGCCTCGCCGACGCCTGACACAGTCGCTCGACGGGTGAGGGGATGCAGGTATGGGCGGGCTCAGAGCCCTGACGTTCCTGAGGAAATCTCCGATGTATCGGCCCCGGTAGGACGGAGCGACCGGGCATACGCTTCAGCTGGAGCCTGCGCTCCGACGTGTCGATACCTTGCCGAGGAGAGAATGGGATAGGACACCGAAACGAATGGCGCTGTTGCAACTCGCAACACCTGACAGAATTGACGTAGTGAACTCAGTGGTCGTATGCAGCTGAGCGGTATCTCCAGGGCAGGTAGCTATCTGGACCGACATTTTATGGGATTGGCAGACTTCCCTTGCTGAATACAGCGCGCGGGCCTAATTTTGACGCTAGCGAGAACCGCTCTACTGATTGATTATAGCCATTAGCACTGGAGGACG
>CAZEDI010000067.1:0-11964 GCA_964510865.1 uncultured Halobacteriales archaeon | reverse complement strand
GCGACGCGGAGAATCTCGGGGCGGTCGGGTTCGACGAGGCCTTCGATGTCGTGGTTGCGGGTGAGCTGATCGAACACCTGTCGAACCCGGGTTTGTTTCTGGAGGGCGCCCGGGAAGTCACCTCGGCCGACGGACGACTCGTCGTAACGACACCCAACCCGCATTGCCTCACGTTCACGAAGAAGGCCGCGCTCGGCATTCCGAACAATCCCGAACACACCTGCTGGTTCGACGAACAGTTCATCGAACAACTGGGGGACCGACACGGGTGGACGTTGGCTGACGTGACGTACCGACCGGCGGAACTCGGCCTGTCACGAATAGCCATGTTCGTCTCGACGCCGCTCGGGAGCCCCGGCTTCGTCGCCGAGTTCCACAGGACCCCCTGAGATGCGGGTCTGTCACGTCGTGAACGCGGTGGGACCGACCACCGGACCGGCGAACCACGCGGTTGCCCTGGTGAAGTACGCGGACGTCGAGGCGGGGATTCTCTCGTGGTTCGATGCACGGCCGTTCGACGAGCAGGAACTCCTCACGGAGGTCACCTGTCTGGATGCACCGCGCGACACCTTCGGCCTGGACCGAACGACCTACAGGCGGGCACGGGACGTCATCGACCGCTACGACGTCGTCCACGCCCACCATCCTCACTCCGGGAGCTTCGCGAAACTCATCGGCAGACGGCTCGGGAAGGTCCTCGTCTCCACGGAGGGGAGCGACCACGACAAGTTCACCCGGAAGGGACGCGTCGCGAACGGACTCACCAACGCGTTCGCCGATCGGGTGACGTGCGTCTCACAGTCCGTCCACGACTCGTTCAGTCGTTGGGAAGACGCGCTCCTGTCGCCGGAACAGGTGGAAGTAGTCTACACGGGCGTCGACCTGGAGAAGGTGGCAGACCGCCGGACGTCCGACTGGAACGTCCTCGACGAAACCGATGTCGACCCCGATTCCATACTCGTGTCGAACGCCGCCCGCCTCTCGTACGTGAAGGCCCACGAGACCCTGATTCGGGCCGTTGCGAAGGCCGACCGTCGACTGGACGCGGACGTCGAACTCGTCGTCGCTGGCGACGGAGAGCGGCGCGAGTTCCTAGAAGCTGAAGCGCGACGGTTGGACGTCGACGACCGAATCCACTTTCCGGGACTACTAGACAGGAAGGTCGTGTATCGGCTGATGGAGCAGTCGGACGTGTTCGCGATGCCGTCCCGCTGGGAGGGATTCTGCAGTGCCGTCCTTGAGGCGATGGCCATCGGGACCCCATGTGTCCTCTCGGACATCGACTCGTTCCGGGAGACCTTCGACGGAGTCGCACTGTTCCACGAACTGGAGGATCACGACTCGCTCGCGACGTGCATCGGCCGGTTCGCGACCGACGACGCCCTCCGAGATGAGTACGCCGAGAAGGCGAGACGTCGGGTGGAGTCCTCGTACACGATGTCGAAGACTGCGACCGACTACCGGGACCTCTACGAAAGACTTTTAGACGGAAGAGCCGCCCACTACTGACATAACGCATCCTGGAACGGACCATCCGTCGGCGCGACTGGTCCGAGGCTAGGCCAACGGAACGACGCGCTGACCGGACACATGAAGGTAGGACAAACGACAGCCGTCTTCTTCGTCTCGAAGATCGTCGGGTCCGCCCTCGGGTTCCTAGCCACCGTCTACTTCGCGCAGATTCTCGGGGCGGAAGTCCTCGGGTACTACTACCTCGTCCTCGCGCTGGCCGGGTGGCTGGGTATCGGGGGCGAACTCGGCCTGACGAACGCAGTGACCAAGCGTCTCAGCGAGGGAGAAGACCGGGCCGCGTACCTGGTCGCGGGTGCGATCTCGATGGCAGCGTTCGGCGGCGTCGTGGCGGCGGGCGTCCTCGTCTTCGCTCCGTACGTCGACGCGTACGTCGGGACGACCGCGGCACCGTTCGTAGCTGCACTCCTGCTCGCGACGCTGTTCTCCAGTCTCGTGAACGCGGCGCTGCAAGGACAGCATCTCGTGCACCTCTCCGGGATCCTGTCGGCGGTCAAAATCGGGGTTCGGAGCCTCGTCCAGGTCGGCCTCGTGGTAGCGGGCTTCGGCCTGGTCGGGATGGTGGCAGGCCACGCCATCGGGGTGACCCTGATCGGACTCGTCGGGGTCGCGTTCCTGGGTGTCCGGGTCGTTCGTCCCACGATCGAGCACTTCCGCCGATTGTTCGACTTCGCGAAGTACGCGTGGCTCGGGTCGGTCAGAGGGAGAGCCTACAGCGAGATGGACATCCTCGTGCTGGGGGTGTTCGTCTCTTCGGCTGTCGTCGGAGTCTACTCGGTTGCCTGGAGCCTCGCCGCCTTCCTCGCACTGTTCGGGAAGTCGGTGACCAAGGCGATGTTCCCGGAGATCAGTAAGGGGTCGGCTCGACAGGACCGACAGGCGGTCCGGAGTCTCGCCAGAGAGGGCATCGGGTACGCAGGCCTCGTCACGCTCCCCGGCCTCGTCGGTGGGGCCCTGCTCGCAGATCGATTGCTTCTGATCTACGGCCCGGAGTTCGTCGGCGGCGCGACCGTCCTGTCCATCCTGATCGCTGCCGTCCTGGTCAACGGATACCAGTCACAGTACCTGAACGTGCTGAACGCCATTGACCGGCCGGAGCTGTCGTTCAGGGTGAACGGCGCATTCCTCGTCTCGAACGTCGGCCTGAATGTGGTGCTCATCTGGGCGTACGGTAGCTTGGGCGCGGCGATCGCGACGTTCCTCTCAGCCTGCCTCGGCCTCGGCCTCGCCCACTGGTTCGCGGCGTCGGAGATTGAGATACCGGTTCCGTCGGGACGCATCGGACGACAGGCCGTTTCGGCGGCTGTGATGGGAGTTGTCGTCTACCTCGGCCGCGAGGGTTTCGACGCGGCAGCGGTAACACAGAACACGGCCGTCGTGGTTTTGACCCTCGTCGGTCTCGGCGGGCTAACCTACTTCGGGACCCTCTATGCGATCTCCGTGGACTTTCGAAACAGCGTCTCTCGAAACCTCGAAGTGGTCGTCGAGTAGCGACCGAGGCGGCCGACGTGTATAGCCGTCGAACCTCGACACTTTTATTCCCACTTCGACCACCCTCTCACGTAGATGTTCATCGGCATTCGTGAACTCCTCGTCGAGGGTCGGGACCTGGTTCGAGACGACCTCCGTTCGGACCCATACCTCCGGTACATCCTCCTCTTGTCGGTCCTTTTGGCGGGGTTCTGGTTCTGGTGGCGAATTCCGAACTTCGCGACGCCGGACGAATTCCGCCGGGTCGGCCAGCCGATGGAGGTCGCCCGGTATCTGTTCACCGACCCTGGACTCGGCGCATTCCAACGTGCGGCCGAAAACGGGGTCGGCAGGGATGCGACGACGTACCTCCACGGACTCGCGCTCGTCCCGCTCTTCGTGTTAATCGTACTCCTGGGTGAACTCCAGACGTTCGTCCAGATCAGTGGGGTGGAATCCACCTTCGCGCTGTGGAACGCAGTTCCGGGTTGGTTCTGGGCATCGGCGCTCCTGATTACCAGGCTGCTCAACGTCATCTTCGTCGTCTGTATTGTCTATCTAACGTACCGAATTGGAACCGTCCTCGCCGACCGACGCGCAGGGCGACTCTCTGCGCTGTTCACGTCCCTGTCGCTCGCCGTTATCTCGACTGCACACGAGGTCAACGAGGACACACCGATGCTACTGCTGCTGTTGCTGGTGCTGTACCTATCGATCAGGTACGTCCACACCCAGGACGACCGATACTTCCTGATCGGTAGTTTCCTCGGTGGGCTGACGATTGCATTCAAATTGACAGGTGGCGTCGCCGTCGTGTTTCTCGGAACTGCGTTCGCACTGAATGCCGTCCAGACCGAGGACCCGGTACGCGCACTCTGGCGGCCTCGGTTGGTGGGTCTCGGTTTACTTATCGGAACGATCACCGTCTATATCGGCATTCCGAACCTGTTACTCAAGGGCCCCGACTGGCTCGTTTACGAGCGAATACTCGGCGAGTTCGGAGCCAAGAGCGTGGAATCGGGAAGCCGACAGGGGTATCGGACGCTCCTCGCGTACCTGAACGGTCTGGGTTGGCCCCTCGCGATTGGCTCCCTGTTCGGAACACTCGCAGGTGTCAGACGATGTGTCGACGACCCATCCGACCGAAACGGTGAGTTCGTCCTCCTCGCAGGCCTCCTGGTCTATCTCGTCGTCTTCTTCGGGATGTGGAGTTCGATTCGAACCCACCACGTCTTGCCCAGCATCCCACTGCTCGTACTGCTACTCGGCGTGACACTCTCACGCGTTCTGAATACGCGAGAGCGTCTCGGGAAGGTACTCATCGCTACGCTGCTCGTTACTACCGCCCTCTATGCAGGGGTTGGAACGTACCAGTACAGCAACGCACCGAGGGACGAAGCCACCGAATGGTTACGATCGGAATCTGCTCCGGTGGCGACTGTCACAGTCTTCGAGAACTCACCGGCACACGTCGGTATCGTACACGGACGATCAGTCGATCATTACCAATTCGGTCGTGCATCGAGTTTTCCCGGTGACCCATACACCGAGTGGCTCATCTCTACACCCAAACGTGAACCCGAATACATCCAGACTGACGGGAGTATCCGTGGTTCTGCTCGGTACCCGCGTCGAGGTGAGTTCATGAATCGCCTTATGGATGGAGACCACTACGGATACGTCGTCGCAGCGGAATTTGGCGAACGGCCGAAGGCACGGACACGTAGGCAAGAAATCCTTCGTGCTGGGTTAGTCCCCGAAATAGAGAAACGAAGGGCATACATCATCATCTTCGCCCGAAACGAGTCGTTAGCATAACCTTAATCGATATTTCCGTATACTCAAGTGCAGATAGCGAAATGCCCCAGGTATAGAGGCCGACAGAGGCTGACAGATATAGAGCGCGAGATTGACCCAAACGCTTTTCTGGACTCGAATATACTCAAAGCCTGAGTAACTATGTCGATACTAGTAACGGGAGCGGACGGGTACCTGGGATGGCCGACCGCGTTACGGATCGGAGCGAATACGGACGAACGGGTCGTCCTGGTCGATAACTTTGCCAGGCGAGAGTGGGTAAAATCGGTAGGGTCTACGAGTGCCACCCCGATATCGGTCATGGAGGATCGCCTGAATGCGGCACGGACCGTACTCGGTTTCGATAACCTATCGTTCGTAGAGGGGGACCTGACGGACAAAGCGACGGTTGACCATCTCCTCTCAGTCCACGAACCCCAGACGGTCGTCCACACCGCCGCCCAGCCCTCCGCTCCGTACTCCCAGATCAACGGGGAACGAGCGAACTACACGCAGCACAACAACCTCCAGGCCACCCGGAACCTCCTCTGGGGCCTCCACGAGCACGGGCTGGACGACACCCACTTCGTGGAGACCACCACGACTGGTGTCTACGGCGCACCGGAGTTCCCCATACCCGAAGGTGGGGCGACGATGGAGCACCGCGGCGAACGCGACGACGTGCCGTTTCCCGCCATGGCGGGGAGCTGGTACCACCTGACGAAGTCCCACGACGCGGCGAACATGCGACTGGCTCACGAGCAGTTCGACCTGCCGATATCCGACGTCCGGACCGCCATCACGTACGGAACCGGGACCGACGAGACTGCAGCCGACCCTCGTCTCTCGACCCGGTTCGACTTCGACTACTACTTCGGTGTCGTCGCCCACCGGTTCTGTGCCCAGGCAGTCGCCGAGTACCCGATGACCGTCTACGGACGCGGTGAACAGCGGAAGCCGTTCATCGCCCTCGAGGACGCCGTCGAGGGGCTCGCCCGCCTCGCGACGGAGGGACCCGAGGCTCGGCCGGCCGACCACGTCGTGTACAATCAGGTCACGCGCGCGATTAGCATCGTCGAGATCGCCGAGACGATCGCAGATGTCGCCGGGGAGTTCGACCTGGACGTCACCGTCGAACACTTCGAGAACCCGCGCGAGGAGGACGAGACCCACAAGATGGAGATCGACAACGACCGGTACGACGAACTTATCGCCGGCCAGTCGACCACGTTCGAACGGGGCGTCAGGGAGATATTCGACGCGCTGATCGACCACCAGGAAACGATAACGGCCCACGAAGACCGGTTCCTCCCGAGGGTACTGACCGAGGACGAGTGAGATGCCGCTACAAACCCGAACGGTCGTGACGAACCAACCGTCCGACGGGACTCCAGCGGTCGCCACCAGTACTCCAACGCCGAACGTGAGCGGGATTGTGACAGGAACGTCGGCTCCTGGACGGTCGTCGTGCGAAACGATGGACTGCTACCGCACCCGGAGTCTCGACCTATGACCGCAGACGGAGAGGATGGAACGGCGGTCGCCGTGACCGGGGCCGCTGGCTTCATCGGGAGTCGAGTACTCCACGAGCTCCGCGTAGCACACCCAGAGTGGACGTTGGTCGGTATCGACAACCAGTTCCTCGGTCAGGTCAGCTCCGTCGCGAACATCGACATCGACCACGTGGACATCCGAGACAGACCAACCCTCGAGGACCACCTGAAGGGGGTCGATGCAGTCCTTCACTTCGCGGCAGTAAGCGGGGTCGCCGACTGCGACCGGAATCCAGACCTGGCGTACCAGGTGAACGTGACCGGGACCAACAATATTGCGTGGTTCTGTCGGCGCAACCGGATTCCGCTCGCGTTCCCGTACAGCATGGCAGTTGTGGGTGATCCGGAGTCCTTCCCGGTCACGGCTGACGCGCCCCGTGACCCCCTCAACTGGTACGGCCGGACCAAGCTACTCAGCGAGCAGTGCATCGAGGCGTTCGCCGACGGCGCGTTCCCGGCACACCTGTTTCTGAAGTCGAACCTGTACGGAGAACACCGCATCGACGGGACCACGGTCTCGAAAGACACGGTGATCAACTTCTTCGTCGACCGCGCCATCGCGGGCGAACCGCTGCCCGTCTACGAGCCAGGGACCCAGTCGAGGAACTTCGTACACGTAAAGGACGTTGCCAGGGCCTACGTCGACAGCACCGAACGGCTCCTCCGGCAATCCCGGGCGGATGAGACGGGGGCGGAAACGTACGAACTCGGGAGCGACGAGGACCCCTCCGTGATATCCGTCGCCAGGACTGTCCAGCGGCTGGCGGCCGAGGAACTCGGCGTCGATATCGACATCGAACTCGTCGAAAACCCGCGTAGCGACGAGACGACTGTCGAATCGTTCACGGTCGACACGTCGCGGGCCCGGGACGTCCTCGGGTGGGAGATCAACCACACCGTCGAATCGTCCATCCGTGACCTCCTCCGTGCCGATGACTGAACGCTGCCACGTCCCTGGCTGTTGGTTCCTCCGATCGGGTGACAGGGCCGGGAGTCATCGATGAAGCGTCGAACCGGCTCGGCGGAACTCCTCGAACGTCTCGACCTCAAGGAGTACGAGGCCACCGCGCTCGCTCATCTATTGAGCAGCGGACGGACGACCGCACCGGACGTCTCGGAGGCGACCGGTATCCCGAAGGCCCGGGTCTACGGCGTCCTCAGTTCGCTCGCCGACGCCGGCTTCATCAAGGTGATTCCGGGTCGACCGAAGGAGTACCTCCCGAAGCCTCCCGAGGACATCCTCGAACGGGCCAAGGAGAACCGTCGCCAGTCGTTCCGGGACTACTGCACTCACGTCGAGTCACTGCGCGAGGAATTCCTCGAGGAGTTCGGACCGCTGTACGATCAGGTCGACGAGGCGATGACACCAACCGCGGAGCTGTTCTACGTCGTCGACGTGGGAGAACCGAGCGAGACGGAGACCCGGGAACTCTACCGGCACGCCGCCGCCGACGTCTACGTCATCACGAACAGCTTCGCGTATTTCGAAGACGTCGAAACCGCCGTTTCGGACGCGCTCGCGTCGGGAACCGACGTATCCGTGCTGTTCCTCGATCCGTCGTTGCTGCCGGAGGAAAAGGCCGAGGTCCAGCGTTCCATCGTGGACCGACTGGCCGAAGACCACCCCGACATAGCGTTTCGCTTCAGCGAGGCCACCCTTCCATGGCGCGGAACGTTCGTCGATCCGAGCATGGAGTACGACTCTGGGAAAGGGATTTTCCTCGTCGAGGAGACCGACGTTCCGGACTACAAGCGCCAGGCTGCAATCACCGAGAACGGCTCCTTCGTCGCCGGAATGAAGCGGTACTTCGACCTGATTTGGGAGCACGAGAGCCGTGCGTCAGCGTCCAGGGAGTGAGTCTCGGTCGGTCGGGTACCATTCATACCACGATTGTCGTCCGGGTCGGCGGTCAACCCTCTCGAATCGCTGTCTTCCCGAACGAACGAACAGTCTCGATTACGTACTCCACCTCGTCGTCCGTGAGGTTGGGGTGGTTGGGGAGTCCGATGGAGTTCCCCACTACCTCCTCGACGGTCTCCAGCGAGAGGTCGTAGGTACGGTCGTGTTCGTTCGCACTCCACGGGAAGTCGCTGTTGAAGCCCCGGTGTTCGGTGAAAACTGGGTGATCGTACAGCGGCTTGTTGTAGCGGTGCCGAGTCTCGACGCCCCGGTCGTCGAGTCGCCGCCAGACCTCCTTCCCGTTCATACCGATGACGTCCGGGTCGACCTCGAACGGTGCCCAGAAGTAGGCGTGTTCGACGTGGTCCCGGACAGTCAACGGGGTGAGCCATTCGAGGTGCGAGAGTTCACGCCTGAGACGCTCCGAGATCTCGCGGCGGCGGCGGTTCAACTCCTCCAGCTTGTCCACCTGGACGGAGCCGATCGCGCCACTCAACTCGCTCATACGGTAGTTGTATCCCAACTCGACGTGTTCGTCGCGGTTCTTCATCCCGTGGTTCCGCAATAGCCGGAGTCGCTCGGCAAGGTCTGCGTCGTCGGTCGTGAGGATGCCGCCCTCCCCAGTGGTGATGTTCTTCGTCGCGTAGAAGGAGAAGCAGCCGACGTCCCCGATGCTCCCGACCGGAGCTCCACGATAGGTGGCACCGTGTGCCTGGGCGGCGTCCTCGACGACGGCGAGGTCGTTTTCGTCGGCGAACGCACAGATCTCGTCCATCTCCGCCGGATGGCCGTAGAGATGGACCGGGACGATAGCCTCCGTCCGATCCGTGAGACAGCGCTCCAGGTCGTCGGGATCGAGCGTGTACGTCTCCCGCTCGATGTCGGCGAATACCGGGACGCCGGCCTGGTGAACGACCGCCGTGGCTGTCGACCCGAACGTGAGGCTCGGAACGACGACCTCGTCCCCGGGTTCTAATCCCAGTGCGTTCAGGGACAGTTGTAGCGCGACAGTCCCGTTCGTCACTGCGACTGCGTGGTCGACGCCGACGATATCGGCCCACTTCGACTCGAACTCCTCGACGAACGGACCCTGGAGGAACCGACCCGACTCGAGCACGTCCTCGAGATTGTCGAGTTCCTCCTGGCCGACCGTCGGCTCCGCGACGCTTACACGTCTCTCCATATCGTCCTGGGATTGTGACCACTCTGTGTTATGTGTTTCCGCCTGGTTCCTCGGGGCCGAGTGTGAAGCGTTGGAAGGATAGCGTCGTCAGTCAGACGTGCCAGACTAGAGTCTGTCCAGTGGTTAGGTTGGATTGTACCGAACCCTTTAAATTGAACTTCGTCTTATTCATCGCCGAATGGGCCGTCCTCGGATTGCGATTACGATCGATCTGGAGTTCTTCGACTCAGTCTTCCGTTTTCGAGGACGGAATCCGACGGCGCCTCCAGAGGCGAGGGGATTAGGCATAGATGGAGTGGAGTTCGTCGCGAACCTACTCGAAGAACACGACGCAAGGGGGACCTTTTTCGTCCTCGGGGAAATCGCGGAGAATCGGCCGGAACTCGTATCTGACCTCGCAGAGCGAGGCCACGAAATAGCTTCACACGGCTACTCGATATCGCATCCGGATCTCAGGGAGCTGGATATCGAATCGATCGAACAGGAGATCATACCGACGAGAGAGATCCTCGAGGATGCAAGTGGCCAGGAGATTACTGGATATCGGGCTCCGGCGTTCGCGGTCGATGGAACTGTCCTCGATATCGTTCGGAAGGCAGGGTTCGAATACGACTCGTCCATTGTTCCGAGTCGGAAAATCCCGGGCTTCTATGGCGGGATGGACGTACCGACAGAACCGTTTCCAGTCGGGGAGTACTTCTCCCTCGCTGGCTCGGACCTTCTGGAGATTCCCGTGGCAGTCGCACCGTTCGTACGACTACCGATATCGGGTGCGTGGCTCAGATTACTTGGTCGCCGGTACGTCCTTTGGGGGATTGAGCGGTTACTCCGACAGGGCGAAACAGTAGTGATTTATGTCCATCCGTGGGAACTAGTCGACGTGCGCTCGTTCAAGTCGGTTCCACGACGGACCACCTGGAGGACCGGAGAATATACGCGAGCGCTTTTCGAGACAATCTTGGAAAGGTATGGTAGCCACGTGACGCTGATGAGTGAGTTGTCGCGTTCGCCTGGTCTCCGGCAGTAATCCACGTATGGTCGCTCGAATCCTCATTTTTACGACAGCATACAACGAGGAAAGGACCATCGGTGACGTTCTCGACAGAATCCGACGAGTAGTCGCAACGAACAACTACGATGCGGAACTCCTGGTCGTCGACGATGGTTCCTCGGACGGAACGGTCGCCCAAGCCCTGGAACGAGACGTTACCCTCATCGAACACCCGAAAAACCTCGGGCCTGGTGCAGCCACACAGACTGGGTACAAGTATGCCGTGAGAAACAACTTCGATATCACTGTCAGGTTGGATGCCGATGGGCAGCATCAACCGGAGGATATCCCGCTCCTACTGGACCCGATTCTGGAGGACGAAGCCGATATCGTGATCGGGTCTCGCTACAAGACCGACACCGGATACGAGACGACACCAGTGCGGTTCGTCGGTATCCACTTCTACTCCTGGCTGATCTCTCTTATCACTGGTGAGAAAGTGTACGACATTACCTCGGGGTTCCGGGCACTCCGAATCGTTGTCGGAAAGGATCACGCCCAGAATCTACCGAGTGGTATCATCGCGATAGATAGGGGTATTCGCGAAGGTCTAAGTAAGCACAGGATAATAGAGGTACCCGTTAGAATGAGCGAACGCGAATACGGGTCGTCGTATCTCGGGGTGGGTCGACTGATAAAGTATCCGCTCTATTCAGCCTACTCGTTCATCGTTGCCTTGATCAGGGCGAGCCGACAATGAAGGTCATCCTCCTCGTTCCCACGGTCATCGGTATGCTGCTACTACTGGCGTCCATCGAGCTCCTGCGACGTGAACGGCTCGACCCGAAGTTCACTGCTTTCGCATTACTCGTTTCTGGGTTCGTCGTGATATCGCCCTTGATCTATATCGTTTTGGATTACGTGAAATCGTTGTTCGGGATTATCTATACGTTCGTGCTCGCATTCGGCCTCGGCATTCTCTCGGTCACTGTCCTGGTGGTGTATCTGATACTATCGATCGGGAAACTTCGCCAGGAGACGAAGGAGTTGTGGCAGGAAGTCGCCCTCATGCAGGCGGAGTCAGGCGAACGGACACCAGCCGAAATTATCGAGGAAGATTGAGTCGCTGTTTCGCTACGAGATTGGAGAGACGGTAGGTTCGTATCGGCCGTAGATGGGATCTACTACTCGGAGTACTCGGGTACGCTCGGACTCATCTGGGTCGATGTTGAGTCGTCACCTTCCTCTGACAGGCGGATGTCTACGTAGTACTTTTTCCCGTTTCTCTCGAAGTAGGCATTGCGAAATGGTGGGAACGTCAAAGCTCTCAACCGGTCGATGATTTCGCCAATCGTGGCCTCGTTTTCCAGGTCGAGTCGCCAGAGATCGACGAAATCCTCCTTCTCGTGATACGTCCCGTCGTGTTCGGATTGGGTTATCGTGTCACTCGCTCCGTCTCGGATTTTCGGCCAAACTTCGCGAAACTGCTTGAGTTGGGCTTCCTCGAGACGTTGGTAGAGGTCTTTCCCGGTATCGTCGG
>CAZEDI010000066.1:0-12072 GCA_964510865.1 uncultured Halobacteriales archaeon | reverse complement strand
AGCGCACGGTCGAAGAGAACATGGACGAACTCCACGAGGGGTCGGTCATCATCTATGACGGCGAGCGCACGATGATGCAGGACTTCGAGCCTCCCGAGGGGATGATCGGCCTCGACGTTCCGCTCAAAAACCTCGCGGAAGAGGCCGGGGGCGCCATCATGCGCAACGTTGTCGCCCTCGGAGCGGCCTGCGCAGTGGCCAACTTTCCCATCGAGAATCTCGACGAGTCGCTCGAAAAGCGGTTCGGCGAGAAGGGCGAATCCATCGTGGAGGGGAACCGCAACGCCGCCCGGCTTGGCCAGGAGTACGTCGAAGAGAATTACGAGCCGGACGAGATCGACTACGACCTCGAGACGACGGACGAGGACTACGTCCTCCTCAATGGTGACCAGGCGATCGGCATGGGCGCTATCGCGGCTGGATGTCGCTTCTATGCAGGATATCCGATCACGCCCGCGACCGACGTCATGGAGTACCTCAAAGGACGCGTCGAACGCTATGGTGGCCACGTCGAGCAAGCGGAAGACGAACTCTCCGCGATCAACATGGCACTCGGGGCAGCACGGGCGGGCGCCCGCGCGATGACAGCGACATCGGGGCCTGGGATCGATCTCATGACTGAGACGTTTGGTCTCGTTGCCACGAGTGAGACGCCGCTCGTTATCTGTAACGTGATGCGCTCGGGTCCCTCGACAGGAATGCCCACCAAACAGGAGCAGGGCGATCTGAATGCGATGCTCTATGGTGGCCACGGCGAGGTCCCGCGCTTCGTCGTTGCCCCCACGACCGTTGATGAGTGTTTCTGGAAGACCGTCGAAGCGTTCAATCTTGCCGAGAAGTACCAGTCCCCAGTCTACCTCGTCGGCGACCTCTCGCTCGCAGTTACCGAGCAGACCTTCAAGCCAGACGCTTTCGATATGGCACAGGTCGAGGTCGATCGCGGCGAACTCATTACGGACGACGTGGATCTCGAGCCATGGCTCGATGACCAGGGCCGGTTTCAGCCTCACGCGGATACACCCGACGGTATCTCCCCCCGGACGATCCCTGGTGTAACTGACGGCGCCCACATGACGACCGGCCTCGAACACGATGAACTGGGCCGTCGAACCGAGGAGATGGACGTCAGGGAGAAACAGGTCGAGAAGCGTCAGCGCAAGATCGAGACGGCGAAAGAGCGTGAAGAGTGGAAATATCGGGAGTTCGGCGACTCCGAGGCGGGCACACTCGTCGTATCCTGGGGGTCGAACGAAGGGGCGATGCTCGAGGCCATGGACTACCTCGATGAAGCGGTCAGGTTCATTTCAGTGCCGTATATGTTTCCTCGTCCCGACCTGACGGGGCCGATCGAAGCAGCGGACGAGGTCATCGTAGTCGAGTGCAATGCGACAGGCCAATTCGCTGACCTGCTCGAGCACGATACCCTCACCCGTGTCAAACGAGTGAACAAGTACGATGGCGTGCGGTTCAAGGCGGACGAGCTCGCGGCCCAGATCGAGACCGCGCTTGCTCCAGACGCCGACCCCGAGGAGGTAGAAGCATGAGTTCCGACATCCGATTCACCGATTTCAAATCGGACAAACAACCGACGTGGTGTCCCGGCTGTGGTGACTTCGGGACGATGAACGGCATGATGAAAGCGCTTGCCAACACCGGTAACGATCCCGATAATACCTTCGTCGTTGCAGGGATCGGCTGCTCGGGGAAGATCGGCACGTACATGCACTCATACGCGCTGCATGGCGTGCACGGCCGTGCCCTCCCCGTGGGCTGTGGCGTGAAGATGGCCAATCCCGATCTCGAAGTGATGGTCGCCGGCGGTGACGGCGACGGCTACTCGATCGGTGCAGGACACTTCGTCCATGCAGTCCGCAGGAACGTCGACATGACGTACGTCGTCATGGATAACCGGATATACGGGCTGACGAAGGGGCAGTTCTCGCCCACGTCTCGGGAGGATTTCGAAACCGCCACCTCCCCTGGAGGTCCCGGAATGCCGCCGGTTAATCCGCTCGCGCTGGCGTTCTCGGCCGGTGGAACATTCATCGCCCAGTCCTTTGCCTCGGATGCCCAGCGACACACCGAGATCGTCCAAGAGGCCATTGAACACGATGGCTTCGGCTTCGTGAACGTCTTCTCGCCGTGTGTTACCTTCAACGACGTCGATACGTACGACTACTTCCGCGACAGCCTGGTTGATCTCGCCGAAACCGACCATGATTCCTCGGACCCCGATGCAGCAAAGGACGTCATCATGGACGCCGACGCGGAATATCAAGGCGTGCTGTATCGCGACGAGGCAGCCACGTCGTACGGGACACAAAACGGTCTGACCGAGAACATGGCTGACATCCCCGACGGTGCACCCGAGGATGCCATGGATCTCGTCCGCGAATTCTACTAACCACTGCACCGTTGTGGTCCCACATCTCCTGCGCGAGCGCCACCGTCCTTAAGCTCCTGCACTCCCTGGTCAACGAATGGAGTAGACGCGTGAATGCCAGACGACACCCTGGATCTCACCCGGCCCGCGTTTGCTTCGCTTCTCGCGGACCTCGACGGCGATAGCCTGGCACAGTTCGTCGCGAACCTGTGGGAAGAAACGGGCCACACAACCATAGTCGATGGCTGTGACGTAGTGCTCGATCCAGGTGCGCCAGCAGAGCGTCGACTCCGCGTCTATCCAGATGATCGAACTGTCCTGGAGAGAGTCCTCAATCGAACGACGATTCCCGAGACCACGGAGCCAGATGCACTCGTGTTCGGCTACCGTGGTCCCAAGGATCAACCCGATGGACGTCCCGCGATTATCGACGTCGACGACATATACCAGCGCCTCATGTTTGGGGTCGATCGGTCGACATGTCGTGATCTCTGCCGGACGCACTTCGATCGATCCGTCGAGCCTGCACCGTCACCCGGGACCCGTGGTGTCGAGGAAGGGATATGGCCCACGATCCTCCGCTCGCGACTGGGAGCGATCGATCCAGCACCCCTGGCAGTCGGTTTTGCGGTAATCACACTCCTCGTCCTTGCAACAGTCGTTGGTGGAGGGGTACTCAATGACCGGGGGGACACTGTACCAGTGAACCGAATCGCGGCTCCGGATGATGTCACTCCCGTCGGTGGGGATATCTCCCCGAGTACAGAAACACCCACGCGGCCACCACCTGTGCAAACGGCTGCATTGATCGAACAGGTCGATGATCGACCGCTTGTATGGAACCAATCGGCATACCTCGAGGCGACCCCGACGTGTAATCGATCACGGTGGGAGGTCATCGAAGTATTCGTCTCCATCCTCCGACTCACCGAGAGAAATGAGAGTGGGCTAGAGAGCGCCACGCAGTTCGTTGATCCCCGTACGGGTGTGTCGCCGTCACTCCTTACACACGAGCAGTTCGACCCGTTTGATGAGTTCGATCGTGCACACTTCGGCGATGCCAGACCAGTGCAGGATCCGAATCCGAGTCGAGATAGGCTCGTTCGGACGACGATCCGCCAACGCGTCGTTCTCACGGTGAATCAAACGGAGCTGACGTTTGAATTCATCATAGTAAAACGGGAGCGTGGCCCACTGGTCGGCTGCTGGCAAGTGCAATCAGTGTACCAGCCACGAGTCCTCGGACCGTTTGCCGCAATTGGTCGATCGAACGCGTCCACCCCACCAACTCAACCCGGAACGGAAACAGCACCTAGTGAACGGACGGCACCGCCGACGAACTGAGACGTTGCACTCCCGAGCGTGGAATGTCAGGTGTGGATGACCTCACCACGGGAATCGTCGCAAGACCTTTGCGAGTATCGGAATGTCACGGAGATACAACAGCCGGAACATCGCTCGTTTGTTTCCGGCATTGGCCTGTGCGAGAGTATCCGAATCGAGCCTCCCTAGGTCCCGCATGAACCGGTCGTAGCGATCGTCGTCCGCCATGTAGAGAAGATGGGTGAGTAGGAGCCTGTTCTTCACGTTAGGTGCCACCTGCTCCCGCCAGAGGTCATCGTATACGGAGATATTCTCCGCAGAGGTGTCGCGGTCAGCGGGCGTGAGACAATAATCGGCGGCGATCGCGGCAGCGCGAGCGGACTTCATCCCCTTGTGGATACCTTCACCCCAGAGGGGATCGATTGTCGGGACTGTGTCTCCGATCGCCATGAAATTGTCCGTGGAGAGTTCGCCTGGTGGCTGAATGTGCGCGGATCCACGGTGCTGTTTGCCGGCAAGCCGTGTCGCGTTCGTAAAGCGTGGATCGCTATCTACCCAGTACTCGAGATAGTCGTCGATAGTAAACCCATCGCGGGATCGGGTGTCGTGGATATCGTTCTGGATATAACACAGCCCGACCTTCGCGGTGTCCGCACCGGTGTGGAAGATCCAGGAGTACCCACCGGGGGCGATATCGTGGTCGAGACGGAGCATCATTGCGTCGGAGAGATCCGCGTATCCATCAGGCCCGAGATCGATTCCCTCGAATTCGTACTCGACACCGATCGCCTGCTGCTGTCGTTCGAGGTTGCTCACGCTGAGGGCTTTAGCCAGTGGCGCAGCGGGGCCAGTCGCATCGATCACGATATCCGCGTAGACTTCCTCGGAGCCGGCGTAGCGGACCCCGGCGATTTCCCCGTCCTCCATGACCGGCTTGGAGACTCGCGCGTCGAATCGGTACTCCGCGCCCCGGGTTCGACCGTCCTCGACGAGGAACCGTTTGAAGTCAGCGAACTCGAGGACTGCACCGGATTGCTCCTGCACAAAGTGTTCATTCGGTGACTCGAGAACGACGCTATCGGTAAACTGCATTACAACGTCGTCGGGGATGCCGAACGACGCCATCATAGAAGGAAAGGTGCCGCCCGTCGACTTGTTGCTCGCCCGGGGAAATTCGTCTTCGGACTCGGTCTCGAGTACGAGGATGTCGTAGTTCCGGGCGGCAAGGTCGCGAGCACACTGGGCGCCGGCCGGCCCAGCCCCAGCGATCACGACGTCGTACCTCTCGTCCATGCGCGTAGGTGTGACGTATGGGTATTCAGTCTTGCTGAAAGACGAGAGTGAAATCCATGCTCGTTTGGCATCGTCCAAGCGCCGTCCAGTTTTCCGATCACCGATCACATGCACAGCACTACCGGAGATGCGCCGTTCTATGGGGATATCCGTTTCCCGGTGATACCACGACCCGTTGTTCGTGAGACAAGGTTTTTGCCACCGAGGCGCCTCGAACCGTCCATGCACCCCTACGTCTCTGCTCGTATCCGCTATCCCCCGGGGATCGCGGGAGAGCATGTTCCATTCGGTCGCGACGGGTTAGCGTAGATGGCGGGAGATTCACCAGGTGATCGATCCGTCTCTTCCAGGGGACCGGGCCTCGTCGAAGCAGTCCGAATCGATCTCGAGCGGCTCTACCTATCCTGGATGGGACTCGTCTTCCCCCGGCAGCGACGCAGTGCCCACTCGGTCCTCGGGCGGTGGCGTCCGTCGACGACGATAGGAAAACTCACGTATAGCCTGTGGGCCATGCTCGGATTCATCGTCCTCGCTGTCGTCTATCCGCTCGCCCTCCTCGGATTTGCAGCACGATTCTACGCGCGGAAAGTGGATACGTCCGCGGCTCGCATCGGGATTCTCGGGGTGATTCTCGTTTCCTTCGTCGTCTGGGGTGGTCTGACGGCGGTCGCCAGAGTCCGATTCAGTTACGATGGGTTCATCGCGGTCGCAGCAGCCGGCGTCGTCGCGACTATTTCCGCCGTGCTCGCGAGGGCGTTTTCGCGGGGAGGACGGGTTATGACGGTGTTCTTGGCGTATCCCTTCGCGGTAACCGCATTGTTCCTCCCCCCGGTCGTCGCCGCACTGTACTCACCCGCACTCGCAGGTGTAGTCTTCCCCCGGAGCGAGTCGCTTGCCATCTGGATACTCGACAACGTGCTCACGGTCGGAAACGTCAACGAGATCATCCGTCGCACCTTCGACCTCGAGGGGCTGGCGTACGTCGGCATGTGGTTCGGGATCGCGGTTCCCATCGGCTGGTTTCTTGGGATCATCGTCTCGCTCGCAAACGTCGTCCGGCCAGCGGGACCGTCAGGGACTGCCGATAAAGGGTCGACCTGAGAAAGAGACGAAGACCCCGTTCCCGGTTACATGTAGCCGAGGTCGCGAAGACGTTCCATCAGATCCTCTTTGTCCTGGGCGCGACCGGCGCGCTCGGTCGTGTTCTCCATGTCCTGGAGCCAGGCGGGTTCCTCCGCACTCCGGTCGGTCGAAACCTCCGAGCCGAGTGAACGGAATCCCGCGAAGTACTTCGGCGAGACGGGCACGTCATCCTTCGTGATCCCGTCCGGGAGGTCATCCTGGCCCTGCGGGACATATCCCTCGGGATACCCTTCAACGGTATCCGGAACGACGAAGTTCCAAAACGCGTCCCACACGGCGGCTTCATCGAACTGGAGGATAGGCTGGATGCGATCGTGGGGTGGGTAGATGTCCGGGTTGTGCCGTGGTGAGAAGAAGGTCTCGTCCGCACGGGCCTCCTGTTCGTCCCAGCGGACTCCGGAGAGGATACCGTCGACGTCATACTCCTCGATCGCGTCATTGAGCGCGACAGTCTTCAGCAGGTGATTACCGACGTACGTATCCAGCAGGAAGGGGAATGTGTCCTCCTCGTACTCGAGGATGGTGCGGACGTGATGTCGGTTGTGTTCGGACAGGTCGTCGATCGGAATGTCATCACCAGGCTCGAGGCCGTGTTCGTCGACGTACGAACCGACATCCTCGTTCCGAGCCCAGATCACCTCGAGATCCCATTCATCCGCCCATCGTTCGACGAAGTCGATGAGCTCATCGAAGTGCTGGTAGTGGTCGATGAAGACGACCGGGGGAACGTCCAGATCGAACCTATCCGCGACCTGCGTGACGAAATAGAGTGTGAGGGTCGAATCCTTGCCGCCGGTCCACATCACGACCGGATTCTCATACTGCTCAAGTCCCGTCTGCGTGACTTCGATCGCCTTCTCGATCTTGTCGGTGAGCGTCGGGTAGTCCTCGGGATCCTCGCCTTCGCCGTCGGTGTAGTCTACCGACAGGTAGTCAGGAAAGTCGGCCATCGTCGGGTTTGGGTTGGTCGGGACCCAAGAAATCCCTTTTGGGTTCACGAAGTAGTGTCACAACACCGAAATTGGTGCAATTCCTGCGGATATCGTGGAGACGACCGGCGGATTGATGGCCTCAAACACCGCGACCTTGCAGTTTTTCCTCTTCTGGGAGGTCGATATTCGCATCGCCCTTCATCCCCTTTCCAGTACCGGCGGCGATCTCAGCGAGACGGGCAGGGTCTTCCCAGTTGTTCACCGCTTCGACGATCGCCTCCCCCATGATCTCGGGGTTCTCGGCGCCGAAGATACCGGAGCCGACGAAGATCCCGTCACACTCGTGGTGCATCATTAGCGCGGCATCGGCAGGCGTCGCGATGCCACCTGCAGCGAAGTTCACGACGGGGAGACGACCCATATCAGCGGTCTCGTGGACGAGCTCTGCAGGAGCGTCGTGTTCACGTGCCCACTCCTCTCGTTCCTCGTACGTCATACCGTCGAGTGAGCGGATCGCTCCCTTGATCGAGCGCTGGTGGTGAACGGCCTGATTGACATCACCAGTCCCTGCTTCACCTTTTGTTCGGATCATCGCGGCACCCTCGTCGATCCGACGGAGTGCCTCCCCGAGGTTACGGGCACCGCACACGAAGGGGGCCGTGAAGTCGCGCTTGTCGATGTGGAACCGGTCATCAGCAGGCGTGAGAACCTCCGACTCGTCGATCATGTCGACGCCGACGGCCTCGAGGATCTGGGCCTCCTTCGTATGACCGATTCGTGCCTTGCCCATCACCGGGATCGATACCTCCTCGACGATCTCATGGACCTGACCGGGGTCGGCCATTCGGGCCACACCACCGCGCTTCCTGATGTCCGCAGGTACCGCCTCCAGTGCCATGACGGCGACCGCTCCGGCGTCCTCCGCGATCCGTGCCTGTTCCGGCGACACGACATCCATGATGACACCACCTTTTTGCATCCGGGCGAAGCCTCGTTTCACGAGTTCGGTCCCCCGGCGAAGGTCCTCGAGATCAGTTTCCTCGGTCATTACCCGGAACTTGGAATCGGATTCACTTAGCGGTGTTCTTTAGGGAGGCACGTGATCGGACGTTCACGATATCACTGACCGCTACCGTTTTGCTCCCGCCCGACATTCCCACGCTCATGTCGGAGTCGCCAGGTCTCGGACGACGTCTCGAGCGGGTCGTGGCCCGCCGGTTCGATGTTGACGTACCCGATCGGAAACAGTTGCCGTGGTATGTTGCCCCACTTCCGGCCTGGCTGGAAGACCTCGGCCTCCGTCTCGCCTGGCCCATCGTGGTCGTCAACATCCTCGGCACCGTCTTCGGGTTCTGGTACTACGCCGGACGACCGCTCGACGGAAGTCAGCCCGTTATCGGGGGACAACTCGGCTCGGCACCCCTCGCTGCCTGGCCGTTGATCCCGGATAGTCCGATGGCGACCCTGTTCATCGGACTCTCGCTTGCCGCGTGGCGACTCGACCTCAGTGCCGACTGGCTCCACATGCTTGCGTTCTTCGGCTGTATCAAGCTCGGCTTCTGGACCCCGTACGTGCAGCTCTTCCTCAACGGGCCCGAGGGGATCGCGACCTGGCTGTATATATTCCTGATAACGAGTCACCTCGCGATGGTGCTCGAAGCCTTCCTCATCCACCGCTATGCGACCTTCTCGGTCGGCGCTGTCGCGGTTGCCCTTGGCTGGTACGGACTCAACGACGTCGTCGACTACTTCGTCCCCCTACTCGAGGGGCCACATCACACGTGGCTCAGGGCGGAGCCTCTCATCGTCGGCGGACTCGACCACGCAGTCCTGGTTCATGACCTCGCTGCGGCCTGCGCCGTCGTCCTCACGCTCGTCGCGACCTTCCTCGCACTGGCGACCCGGGTGAAGACCCTAGAAACCGAGGACCCGTGACTACCGGACGACGATCGCCGTGTGTTCTGTCTCGATGAGGTCGCCGTCACCGGAGTAGACGCGCTCCTCTCGGAGCTCGAACATCGCCGGGTCGAGTTCGACGCCGGCAACGTAAAGTCGACCGTCGACAACCTCGAAATCGCCCGCGTCGATTCCGGCTTCGATGTCCCCGACTTTATCGCCGAATTCGGGACCGACCACCGAATAGTCGAGATCCACGTCGACGACGGCTGACTGGATCTCGGGATCATCGTCCCGAATCTCGAGGTCTTCGACGTGCATCGCGCTGGCGATCGCATCTCCAAACCCGGCGACGTTGCCGTAGACCTCCACTGTGTCCAGGTCGGCGTTCAGCGCCATACCCGAGTCCGTCTTGTATCGCCTGAGTGCCGAGATGACGTTCATGGCGGTCTCCCCGGCCTCGAGTTCCGCATCGTATCCCATCGGTTCCGGCCAATCGGTTCGATGGAGACTCTGTTCACCACCGTACATTCCTTGCCAGATCTCCTCGGTGACGTGGGGCATGAGCGGGGCGAACAGGGTGAGGAACGTTTCGTGTGCTGTCGCCAGGGTGTACGCTGCTGAGGGATCATCCGTATCTCTGGCGCGCTGCTTTGCGATCTCGAGATAATCATCACAGAACGTATGCCAGAAGAAGCCGCGAAGCTCGTCGCGGGCCTTTGCGTACTCGTGGGCCTCGAATCGTTCGGTGAGTCGCTCGACGACGTCATCGAGGGACGCGAGCATCCATCGATCGATGTCCGCGAGCTCGTCAAGCTCGTCGGGCTCGGGTGAGGCGAGCTGGTCGACGAGCTTCGAGGCGTTCCAGAGCTTCTGGATGAGCTTTTCGCCCTGGCGGAGCTCGTTCGTCTTGAACGGGAAGTCGTCGCCGACGGAGGCAGAGGCGGCCCAATAGCGGATGGCGTCGATCGGATACTCCGCCATCACCTCTTCGGGGGGCACGATATTGCCCTTCGACTTGGACATCTTCTCCCGGTTCTCATCGAGGACGTGCCCGTTGATGAGAACAGCTTCGAACGGGACCTCTCCAGTGTGCTCAACACACTTGACGATCGTATGGAAGAGCCAGAAACTGATGATGTCGTGTCCCTGTGGTCGCAGGTCCATCGGGTAGAGCTCCGGATGCTCGAGTGTGTGTGTTTCTGCATCGGTGTCCCACTCCCACCCGGCGTTGATGAGCGGGGTGAGCGAGGACGTCGCCCACGTGTCGAAGACATCCTCCTCCGGGCGGAATGCCCCGTTGCTACAGTCAGGACACGAGCTAACGGGAGGCTCGTCCTCGATGGGATCGACTGGGAGCTGGTCGCGATCGGCGATGACCTCTCGCCCACATTCCTCACAGTACCACACAGGGAACGGGATGCCCGAGTCGCGTTGTCTGGAGATGCACCAATCCCATTCGAGACCCTCGATCCAATTTCGGTACCGTGTGAACATCTTCTCGGGGTACCACTCCATCTCCCGGCCCGCATCGAGGTATTCCTCCGTGTGGTCGAGAATCTCGATGTACCATTGCTCCGTGACAAGGTACTCGACCTCGACCTCGCACCGCTCGTGAACCTGCACAACGTGCTCATGGTCGCGGCTCTCGAGCAAGTACCCCGCGTCGTCGAGATCGTCGATGATAGCCGCTCGGGCGTCGTGCGTGCTCAAACCCTCGTACTCACCGGCCTTTTCCGTCAGTGTTCCGGACTCATCAATCGCAATTCGAAGCGGCAGGTCGTGTGCTTGGTACCACTCGATGTCCGTCTGGTCACCGAAGGTACAACACATAACGATCCCCGACCCCGTCTCCATATCGACCCGTTCGTCTTCGATGATGGGAACTTCCTGGCCAAAAAGCGGGACCTGGGCGGTGCCGCCGACGAGATGACGGGTATCGTCGTCGTCCGGATGGACGAAAATCGACACACACGCGGGAAGCAATTCCGGACGGGTCGTCGAGATGGTGAGTGTCGCCCCGTCTTCCGCGGGTCCAGTGCCAGTTTCGAGTAGTGGGAAGGCGATATCGTTGAACGTGGTCTTTCGCTCCGCATCCTCCTGCTCGACCTGGGAGATAGCCGTCTGGCAGTCTGGACACCAGATCGTCGGTGCCTTCTGTCGGTATTCCCGCCCCTGCTCGTAGAGATCGATGAACGAGAGCTGAGAGATCCGTTGCACCCGCGGCTCGATCGTCTTGTACGTGTTATTCCAGTCGATCGACATCGCGAGCGATCGCATCTCGTCCGTGAAATCTGCCTCATACGCTTGGCACACCTCGCGGCACTTCTCCTGGAACTCCCGACGCGAAAAGTCCTGATGGCGTATGCCGAGTTCCTGTTCGGTCAGGCGTTCGGACGCGATGCCGTTGTCATCGTATCCGAACGGGAAGTACGTGTACTCGCCAGCCATCCGGTGAAAGCGCGCTGCGAAGTCCTGGAGCGTATGGCCATAGAGGTGACCCATGTGGAGACTCCCGGAGACAGTCGGCGGCGGCGTGTCGATCGAATAGACGCGGTTGGGGTCGATCGAGGCGTCACCTTCGTATGCATAGATTTCGTCCTCGACCCAGCGGTTTTGCCATTTGGGTTCGACTTCGCCGGGGTCATAGTCTCCCTCGAGTCTGGTCCTCGGGTGTGGTTCGTGTGTGCTCATAGATGTGGAATGGGGTCGTGTCGTCATCCCGACCGTCGGGACGATAATGCGATGCGATTTACGTCGTGGAAAGGAGTGTGGCGGGGCTACAACGCCCCTACTACGGATACCGAGATACGGCTCGCGACCGAGAAGGCAGCGGTGGCCGCAAGCTGGTTCGTCATCACTTCAGCGTGATCGCTCGCTCACATTAATTCTTGCGTCATTGCCGTGCCACCGTTATTGCAAGGTATCCGGCTCTTCTCCCGCGTGGGAACGGACCCAGAGTTCACCGATCCGCGAGAGCCTGGTCCGATAGGACTTGCCGTGCTCCTCCTGTTCGATGTAACCCTTCCCCCCAGGGCCTAACCTGTCGACGTTATAGATCACTTTCGAGCGGAAGGAATCCGTATACTCCTGGTTGAGTTC
>CAZEDI010000065.1:0-12180 GCA_964510865.1 uncultured Halobacteriales archaeon | reverse complement strand
ACAGCTATCTACAATCCGGTATATCGGTCGCGGGACTGGTGGAAATCGGTTTCGGCATACTCGGTACGTACTAGATATGAACGGTGGCGGAGTGGCACGTCAGGGTCTACAAACTAGAGTAGGAGCAACGGAACAGTAGCTTGTAATGGTCGGGCAGGGTTTGAAATCCAGATGGATCCTCCGGACCTTATTCCGTGGATTCACGCCCTGCGTATCGCTCTCCGCCTGGTTCGGGCGTCAATGCTCCGGACTCGACCATTTCTTCCAGCGGATTGTCGTCGATTTCGAGTGGGAAATCCACACGCCCCCGTCGGCGGGCTGATTCCCAGGTCCCAAAGATCAGCTCCGTTCCGTTCAGGGCCCGTCGAGCAGACAGTTCTGATTCCTCTCCGGAGTCGACGCATTCAACGATGTGTTCAATGGCCTGAGAGATGGTGTTCTCCCAATCATCGGGTTGTTCTACTGGGTCAGTCTCCCATCCTGCTCCGTCTTGTCGGTAGATAAGTTCCGCATCCCGGTCCATCGGTTTGACCCGGATCTCCCCTTCATCACCCTCAATCCGATGGAAGCAACCAACGAGCGGTCCCCCGGGAGAAGTCGTCGTCGCCAGGCCATGGATGTCATTTTCGTACTTCCAGTGGGCAACCACGTGATTCTCGTTATGTGCACCGAAGTACACCTGTTCTTCGCGGTAATCAATATTCCCTAGAACCCACTCCGGGGACGGATCACCCGCGTACATCCCGCAGAGATCCAGGCTGTGCGTCCCCCAATCGTAGAGATTTGGCGTGGCGGTCGCCACCTGACGAACTTTACCGACGATACCTTCATCGATCAATTCCTTCGCACGACGCCAGACGGGGTCGAACCGTCGCTGATGGTTGAACGTGAGCTGGACGTCTCGTCGCCAGGCCTCCTGCGCCATCCGACGGGAGCCGCCCCACGTAAGATCCATCGGCTTCTCACAGTGGACGGCATCGACACCTGCCCGAATGCAATCGATAGTGATGTCCGCGTGTAAGGCCGGCGGAACGGAAATAGAGACGATGTCGAGGTCCATCTCCTCGAGCATGTCCAGGTGCGTGTCATAGACTGCATCTGCAGGAATGTCGTGTGTGGTGGCGAACGCCTCTGCATTTTCGGGAACGACATCGGCGACGGCTGCAATTTCACAGGATTCCAACCGACGATACCCCTCCGCATGGTGATAGGCCATCGCGAATCCTTCCTCGGGATTGCCCGTGCCGATGAAACCGATCCGGTACGTCATCGTCTTTCGACGGGCACCACGCCGGGAAAAGCATGGCGCTCACCCCCCCACGCTACCGGATCGTCATGTGGACGTGTCGCATACGGCAGGGTGCATCGGCAGGGTTATCCGTGGTGAGCGGTTCGTTTGACCTGGAGTTTCAGTTCAAATGGCAACCGGTACGGTCGACTTCTTCCATGATCGGAAGGGGTACGGATTCATCGAATCGGACGATAGTGACGACGACGTGTTCTTCCACATGGAGGACGTCGGCGGCGAAGATCTTGAGGAGGGCCAAGAGGTGGAGTTCGACATCGAGTCGAGCCCGAAAGGCCCGCGCGCGACGAACCTGCAGCGGCTGTAGGTCCCGCGACATTTTCGGTTTTATTTCGTCCCGTAGCACCTGCGTTACCGAGTACCGCGCTGGGTGTGCACCTGTATATCTACCGCTCGAAGGTCATCGCCGCTCCTTGCCCGAATCCCACACAGAGCGTCGCGAGGCCTTTCTCCGCATCCCGCGTCTCCATCTCGTGGAGTAGCGTCACGGGTAGGCGGGCTCCCGAGGCGCCGAGGGGATGTCCAATCGCGATCGCACCCCCGTTGACGTTGTAGTTTTTGTCCGGGACACCGAGTTCCCGCTGACAGTAGAGGCATTGGGAGGCAAAGGCTTCATTGAGTTCGACCAGGTCGAAGTCGTCAATCGACTCGCCCGTGCGCTCGAGTAGCCCCCGCGTTGCGGGCACTGGTCCAATACCCATAACGGTTGGATCGACGCCAACCACGTTGTGGTCGCCGACGGAGGCAATCACATCGAGTCCGTGCTCCGTCGCAAACGCGTCGCTGCAGACGAGCGTCGCGGCAGCGCCGTCGGAGATCTGTGAGGCATTCCCAGCGGTAACCGTTCCATCGCTTCGAAACGCCGGGGAGAGCTGAGACAGTTTCTCGAGATTGGTGTTGCGTCGGATACCTTCGTCTGATTCGACGGTGCCATTCTCGGTGTTCACAGGGACGAGTTCATCGTCGAACTGCCCGGAGTCTGTAGCCTCTGCAGCGCGTTCGTGGCTGCGAAGCGCATACCTGTCCTGTGCTTCGCGGGTGATATCGTACTCGCGGGCTACTTTCTCGGCGGTCATACCCATCTGGAGTTCGAAGACGTTGTAGCGCTCTGCCATCCCCGGATGGAGGTCCCCCCCGACGTCCATCGGAACTCTGGACATGGATTCAACCCCTCCGGCAATAATGCAATCACGCTGGCCTGCCCGGATCGAATCTGACGCGGACATGATCGCCTGCATCGAGGAGGCACACCAGCGATTGATCGTGGTTGCTGGGACTCCTTCATCAAGTGACGATAGTAACGCAATTACACGAGCGAGGTTGTTGTCCTGCTCCTCACGTTGCTGGGCACAGCCCCACATCAGATCGTCAACGTCGTACGGCTGGATCCCCGTTTCCTCGAGAATCTCCTCGATCAGCGGGAGTGACAAGTCTTCGCTTCGGGTGTCGGCGAACGCGCCGCCCTCCCGTCCTTGGGGCGTCCGAACCGCTGCAGCAATGACTGGCGTAGTCTCGGCTGCCATGACATCTAGTGAGGTCGGAGGGGTCAAGGGTCCATCGCACGGTTACCCGCAATCGCCCCCGCCCCGGATTCCCATGGGCACCGGCATAGTAGATCCCGCGTCTCTCGCGTCAGGAGGTAGACCATCTCACACGAGTAGCCCCCTCCGAACCGCTGTCCTCGGCCGACGACAGTTCGAACCCCTTATGCGTCTCCTATCCTAACTTCGTAGGCAATGGATGACGAGACGATCGAACTGGTCGAGCTTCTCCTGACCACGCGGTACTACACCGAGGAGCACGACCTAGACGAGAACGACTTGCCGCCCCGAATCAGGAGCGTCTATTGGGAGGACGGAGAGATCGACCGTCCGCTTGCGGTCACGGAGGAGCTCGCCACGACCGCGACGGGTGTGGAGGAGCCGTGGGAGGAGATCTCGGGACTCATGTTCACCGACCGGGATTCGTTCACGGGGGAACTCACGCTCACCCAGCCCGACATGGCCGAGGACTGGTTCCTCAATCGCGCGACGGACGAGCGCCTCGAAACGAATCCGACCCTGGCACACGCATTCGAAGACCGAGACGACATCTCGGTCGACTACGAGGAAGCCCGCGAGGCTAACCGCCCGATTCAGGCCGACCGCGCCTGGATCGATGGGTTGCTCGCGGAATATTTCGACGAAGATGACGAGGAGATGCTCGACCTTGTCGAAGTACGTGCGCCTCGGGAGATCGAGGTCACGCTGAATGATCTCGTTCTCACGCCGGACCAGGAGGACGAGATCCGGAAGATCGGCAAGGCGATCGAACACCGGGAGTACCTCGCAGACATCGGTCTCCGGGAGATCGGCAAGCTCCTTTTCGTCGGTCCGCCGGGAACGGGGAAGACCTCGGTTGCTCGGTCGCTCGCCCACTCGCTCGAACTCCCATTCGTCGAGGTAAAACTCTCTATGGTCACCTCACAGTACCTTGGTGAGACCGCGAAGAACGTCGATCGCGTGTTTGAGGTTGCAAAGCGACTCTCCCCATGTATCTTCTTCATGGACGAGTTCGACTCCGTGGCAAAGACGCGGACAAGTGACGAGCATGCCGCGTTAAAGCGTGCCGTGAATACGCTGTTGAAGAGTATTGACGAGATTTCACTCGTCCGCGATGACGTGCTCCTCATCGGCGCAACGAACCATCCGGACCAGCTCGATGCGGCCGCATGGCGGCGATTTGACGAGATCGTGAACTTCCCCAAGCCCGATGTGGGGATGCGAGCAGACATCTTCCGTATCATTGCTCGTCGAATGGATATCGAGGAGTTCGACCCGGAGGAACTCGCAGCGGAGACCGACGGTCTCACCGGCAGCGATATCCGACTAGTCCTGCGGGAAGCGGTGTTGGGCGCCCTCACGGAGGATCGCCGTACAATCACACAAGAGGACCTCCTTGCGGCGATCGAGGACTTCGAGGAGCGTGACAATCTCAAGAACATGGATATGCTTGCGGATGATCCTGAAGCCCTCACTGCCGACGGTGGGCACGATCACGATCACGACCACGATCACGGCGACGACTGACGAAGAGTATGGAGGTCACGCTGCTGGGGACGGGGGACAGCACGGGGACACCAACCCCCGGTTGTGACTGTGCCACCTGTCTGGAAGCTCGCGAACGCGGGATCGAACGATCTCGGTTCTCGGTTCACGTTCGCAACGAGGCGACCGACGAATCTATTTTGGTGGACGTGAGTCCGGATTTCAGGCACCAATTTCTCGACCACGATGTTTCCTTACCGGATGCAGTGGTGGTGACGCACGTTCACTTCGATCACCTCCACGGCCTGGGGAACGCCTACCGGCTCTTCGATACTCTCGATGTGTACGCAGCAGGTGAGGTTGACCCTGCGACCGGCGAAAGTATCGCAGGAACGATCCGAGATCGCTATGACTATCTCGACCGGATTACGGTCCGGGACACAACCTCCTACGAGCCCGTCCACCTCTGTGGCTTCGACGTCACGTTCGTACCGGTAGACCATCCTCCACTCGCCTGTTACGGCCTCGCCATCGAGGATCCTACAACAGATGCGAAACTGTCGATCTCTGGAGACACGACGTTCGCCATTCCAGAGGACTCCCACAAGATCTTGTGCGATCCCGACCTCTTTCTCGCGGATGCGATCGTTCCAGCAGCATTCTGCGAGCACCATCCCGCAGGAGGATTACATCATGATGACACCGGCGTCCCGCGAACATTCGGAACAAAGCACATGACCCGCGAGGGAGCGCTTTCCCTGGCGGACGACCTCGATGCGAGCCGAACCCGGTTAGTTCACCTCTCCCACTTCTATGACGTCGATGAGGCGTTCGAGGAGCCTCTAGCGGTGGATGGAGAGCAATACACAGTGTAGACCCGGTAGCGGCGACATCGGGAATCCGCAGGTTCGACCAGGCGATCGTCGGCACAATCACAGCGGGCCTCGTCACTATTGGGCCACGACCCTCTCACATCCGTCTGATATCGCGGCCGGTGGGGCGATCGTCTTCGTGGCACTCGTGGTGTACACAATCAGCATGCTAGTTGATTTCGTCAACTAGTCATCTGCTCGTTCTGCCTACTACTTTCAAGTCGGGAAGATCAGTACACGGGCTATCCAAATCGGTCGAGGCCTGCCTGGTGCCGCGCTCGGCCCTCCGGGTCAGCGATCCACGGCGATGCAGCATCCCGTTCTACATCCAGGTCAACGGCAGGTGGGTCCACTGGCTCATAGCCAGCACACCCGACGTCGCATGCCACAGCGGGGTCAACGAGCATGTCGTGAAATGAACAGTAGGGGAGACCACCCGCGCCGTTTTCCCGAAGGGTATCTACCTCCCTGCAGTCCGGAAGATCGTACGTGCGCCATCCCTTCCCATATGCCCGTTCGGCGAGTCGCCGTCGTGTGTGGGCCTTCTCTTCGGGCAGTGGGAACGTTACGTCCGTCCGGAGCGGACGCTCGTCGAGCACTTCTACGCCGATCTCGTCAACAGGTAAGGGTTGAGGTTCGCGGATGACGGAGACGTCACCGTCACGAAGCTGCCAGACGCCGACTTCTGGAGGGATTCGGTTCAAGTGAGCGCCAGTGACGTGGCTTGCAGTCGCGAGAATTACCTCGTCGAACAGGCCGAGCGCGACGTCAAACCTGAGTTGTCGCTGGAGATCGCCCGGAGAGCCGAGATCGGGTTTGTTCTCGAATGCTTGGATCCCATCGTACCATTCACTGGGGTACTGTGTGGCCCGTCGAAGCAGCTCCCGACCACTCCGATATTCCCGTTCCACGAAGCCGATCTCCACGGCCCGGTCTACTACCTCGCGCTGACGCTCCGGCGGGATGTCGATATCGGCGAATGCTTCACGACGGGAGGTCGCGTGCCCGACTGACAGGTCAGCCTCGATCGCCGTGTCAGGGATCGTCTCCGAGGTGCTCGCCGTCCGTTCCTCGAAGTCGGGTCCGGGCTCGACTTGGACAACGTCGACGACACGGGAACCCGGTGCATGCACACCACCACCGAGCTGACGAGCGATGATATCATCTCCCTCGAGATAGGCACACAGTCGCAGTTCAAATCCGAACTCGCGCACGAGGTACGATGGGGCTTGGGGAGCAAAAAGTGTCGCGTCTGCCTGTGTTAGTTGGGTGTGACCTCTGGTGGCGAGTGGGTATCCGACTCATCCCCGACGAAAGCGCCGAACTCCATCTCGGCCCAGTAGAGCTGGCCATCATACTGCACGAGCCACGATCCCCAGTACTCGTCGCCCTCGATTGCTCTATGCTGGCGGAATGTCTCCGCTAGTGAGTCGAAGCTCTCGTCGCTCGTGCTTTCCGCGTAGTACCCGTCATCGATCGCTGTCTCGACGACGTCAGTCTCTCCCTCGTCGAGATTCGAGAGAGTGAATTGATAGTCTCGCCGCAGGTCATCGGCGTACGCTTCTGTACTCTCCGCGACGGGCGTCGCCTCGTACTGATAGATGTCCAGCACCTCGTCTTGGACTCGATCGGTGCTAATCACGTACTCCGAACCCTCGTACGTCACGATCAGGGTTTCTTCAGCATGCTGAAGGATAACTGACTCTTCATCCGACGGTTCTGGATACGAAAGGAGGACGTCTGCATCGGGACCGTCGCGGATATACGAGGGCGGATTATCGAGCAGTTGACCGAGTTTCTCGCGATCTGCTGCCGACAGCTCAGCAAAGGCGACGTCAGTGCCTTCGGGATCTGTCGCGTTATAATCGACGTGAAGGAGCGTCGAGGCGCCAGGCTTCTCTCCTACATTGTCGTATGAGAGATTGTAGTAGGCTCCATTGTACTCGTAGGGGAGATCTGTGGACACCGGTGGTCGTGGCCCCGGGATCGTCAGTGACCCGTTCTCGATGATCTGTCGCGCGGTTCGTTCCTGGTCGATGCGCGGGTAAAGGTCCGCACCGGACGTCTCATAGCTGGCGTGCTCAGCGAGTGTGGTGTCATCGACGGGCTCCATCTGGAGGCTCCCGGCGGGATGGGCACACCCAGCGAGTACGACTGAAAGGACGACAGCGAGGAGAGGGAAAACGAGGTGACGCTGCATACATCACCCTACTGACGACCCGTAAAGGGCCTTCTGTTGGGTCAAATATACACGTGTGCAACTGGACACCAGGGGTCTGGCGATAGAGCGTTCTACGACCAGTTGTTCACGAGTACCCACGCCACATTGATCCCTGTCATGCGGTTGTTTGGAGGGTATACGCAGGTATATCCAGTTCTACAAGGCATCAATACATCGCGTATAACGTGTATACCCACACACTCTATTGACTTCTACTAGATTTCCCACAAATCAGGAGAATCTGTTTCTCATTCGCCTGTTGAACGATCGCATCCTTCTCTCCCACCTCTTGTATTGTGTCGCCTCTTCCTTAGAGCACGACGAGCAGGTCCGTCGCATACATGAGCGCGAATCCGACAAGCGCCGCCACGATGTTCGACCTGGACCCGAGGCGACCGCGCCGACGGATCATACCAGCGATCTCCCAGTCGACCTGCAGGATCGCCCCGACGCCGATCGCGAGGAAGAACGCTCCGAGGGTCGGTGAGTAGGCACCGCCACCAATCCAGCCACCGATGATTACCGGTGCACCGGCGATGATCCCGAGTGCACCGAAGTGCGCGAGTGAGGGCCGTTCCTCACGTGCGAGTGGGGCAACGACCGCGGGGCCTTCAGTGACGTTGTGAACCATGAAGCCTATCACGAGGAACGCGCCGAGTGACACCCGTCCGAGCGCGAACGACGATCCGATGGCAAGGCCCTCGGCGAGATTATGGAGGCCGATTCCTAAAGCGACCATGTAGGCGAGTGCAAGCGGTGACGATCCCTTCTGCGCGGAGACAGCTTGAACTAAGAGCGCTGCGCCGACGATCCCGAGGACTACGAGGAGTTTGCCCTCGAACGCCCCGGGAACTCGCTCGGCGATCTCGAATGCCTCGAAACCTGCATCGAACGCCAGGAATGCGAGGACTCCGGCAGCAAAGGCGAGCGTCGCGTGGAGCCAGCGGTCGGAGAGATCACGGATAAAGGGGAACCAGAGCATGCCGAGGGCGACTGGAATTACGCCAACGAGTAGCCCGATCTTCGCGAGTAGCCAGAGCACGTCTCCGGAGAGCCCCGGCGACTGCTGGGGCGCAACGATGGTGTGGTGGAACGTCGCTCCGTCCCCGAGTACCAGTGCGACTTCGAGGTCCCAGCCTGGATTCCAGTGATACGGGATGGAGAGTCGTGCGCTCCGAGATGGTGGTATCGTGTTTGTGGACTCCCCCCCGACAGCCGAGGTGAAGTTCCAGTATGCGTCATTAACAAGAACTTGCTCGATCGAGACCGACTCTGCCCCACTATTCGTGACATGGAGAACGATGGTTTCGTCATCGGGGATCGTCGTATGCGTCACGTCTACCTCCGGTAACGGTTCTCCCCCCTGGAATGTTCCAAAGATGGGGAACTGGAGCACGATTGCGACCAGCACGACGAGTAAGACAATCGGAAGGAGTGCCCCAATCCAGTATCTGAGATCCCGACGGCCCAGGACAGTCACGTGTTCGCGAATACTCGCCATTCAGACCACCTCGAAGAAACTCATCCAGCCGAGTTCGGCAAATTCCGACTGGTGGGCGTGGAACATGTAGAGCCCTGGCTCGTGATCCGAGTAGTCGATCTCGAGGATCCCGCGCTGTGCTTGACACTGCATGATCGTGTCCACGTTCTTGTGGGTCGGCGTCAGTGTCGTCCCGTGATCGTAGTAATCGAAAAACTGCGAGTGCGTGTGGAATGAGTTGATGGGATCGAACTCTATCGTGTTCAGGAGGTAGACCCGCTGGAGTTCGTTCCGGTCGATCTGGATCGGTCGCTTCGTCTCCCCGGGCTCCCACTCCCCTTTGCCGTTCGTCTTCCCGATTCCGTATGCGAACGCACGGGTGTTTGCAGCGTACACTTCGTTGTCGCCGTCGAAGTTCGTATCGAACCCGTTCATTACCATCACCATCTCATTGACTCCATCGTGGTCCGTATACCCGTGCTCGTCATACTCGTGATTTCTCGAGCGCGCACGAGCGACTAACTCGTCTTCAAGTGCAGTGGTGATCTGGCTGTGGTGGTGATGGGTATAGTCCCCGGGGTTCGCTCGAACCCGCTCGGAATCCGGATCGATGACGATCCCGCCGTAAAGCCCCCGATGGATGTGCTCTTTCAGGGGAAGCGAGTGACAGTGGTAGAAGTGAAAGCCGGCGGGTTGGGCAATCCACTCGTACGAGTAGGACTCATCGGTTTCGAGGACCCCCGGTCCGTTTTGGGGGATGCCGTCATCTGCTGGGTTCAGGTTCTGCAGGTGAGGATGGATTGTATGCGCGTGGCTCCCTCTGTTTGTGAAATTCACCCTGATCAGTTCCCCTTCGATCGCTCGGAGTGTCGGGCCAGGCACTTGTCCGTTGAATGCCCACGCAGAGAATGACACACCCGGGGCAATCTCGATCGGTACGTCTCGGGCGTTTAGATCGAATTCCCTGATTGGCCGCCCCTCGTCATCCTCACCGACGATCTCACCGGTGTCGAAATCATAGAGGAATTCGTGAGGATCAAACCGGTCAGTCTGGAACTCTCCACGGGCCCCAAATTTCCCGTGATGATCGTCTTCGTCGTCGGATGAACCATGCCGGAGGTCGGCAGACGCAGTTCCTGATGCAGTTAACGCGGCTGCACCGAGTGCACCAGCACTGCCAAGCATAGCCCGACGTGAGACGTCATCACCGCGTAATTTTGCGATGAGTTGCTCCTGTAACTGTTCAGTAAGCACGCGTGCCTGTCCGTAATCCATCGAAGGCATCAATGATCACCTCGAGGTGGTCCGTGTTTCGACTCTCCCATGCAAACATTTGGAAGGGTCGAAACTTTATCTTTATCGGTTCGAACACTTGCTTGCCCCTACCGGCTGGTGGGAATTCGGATTATGACAGAGGGGAATCGAACAGGGCCGTCAGGAACCACGCTGTCGGTCGGTAGAAACCACCTGTAGTTCCTGGTCGAGTGTGACAGCGAGTTCTTCCCCGTCGATCGGAATGACGACCTCGATACGCCATGGATCACGCGATAGCACCGAGGTGTAGTCGTCGGTCACACACCACGGGAGCGTCCAGTATGGTCGACTGGAAAGTTCGATCCCGTGGTCGCTGTAGAATTGGACGACATCTGCATGGTCGAGAAGGACGAGTCCCACTGCTGAACACAGTTCGTGGTGACACTGCTGACACTCGAGGTGTACCTGCACGTCCACGCCGAGGCAACAGTCCGGGTTGTCTCGGATATCTGTCTCGACTCGCCCGTTGCACTCGGGACAGACGCCGTCCGCGGCGAGACAGTGGAGATGACGCACCCGTTCTCCGAAGGCCTGCACGATTTCCTCCTTATTTCGGTTGTGGAAGCCGCCAGGCGGAAAGGAGTATGCCCCGTGGCCGTGACCGCACTGAGCACACTCGATCGTCAGTTTCTCGTCTGCATAGCTCGCGAACAGGGTACCACCGCACCGTGCACACGTGCCTTCTACCTCGAACGGGTCCAGCTCGGGATGCTCCGTAAACGACCCCGCCAAGATCGCGGTCACGACTTTCCGTCCCGGTGCCCGAAAATCATAGCCATCGTCCGTCTTTTCGATGAACTGTCCCCGTAGTTCTCCAAGGTGGTAGTTGAACTGCGCACTATCGCGTATCCCGACGCGGTCGCGCAAGCTGGAGAAGCTGATCGGTCGATCCGGCGCGTTCCAGAGGGCTTCGAGGATGGCGAGTCGTGTATCGTTGCCGACGATCGAGAATGCCTTCGCCGGTTCGAGACAGTCTTCACACTCTTGGAGACTGGCTCGTCGTACCCCTGGATCGACTTCACTCATAGTTAAGGATATAATCCGCAGACTCAAAGTAGTTCGCGTAAATCTATTTAAGTTGGATAATTGATGTATAGGGACCAGAAACAATTCGTGAGACAGGAGACTAGCTGTGTAGAGTTGATCAATCTCCAGTATCCATGTGATACTGATTGATGTTCGAAGAGGCAATCAACAGGTGGCAGATGACGTGGCTAGTGCTGACGAAACCGTCGGGTATCGTCTGTTGTCGTGGCGTGTATGGTGGCCGACGATCTGGATGTCAGAGAAAAAGTGGAGAAGAGACTAGTCAGACGTCCTGAAGAAGGCCCTCTGTATCCGAGCGGGAAAGGTCCAGGTCATGTGTCCCTTTGGCGTGTTCTCTCGTAAAATCGATCACCTCGTTCTCGTCCTCTGATTGCACTTCGAAATCACAGTCGTATCCCGCTTCCCTGCAACTGACTTTTTTAGTCATGTAATTGTCACCTCCTTGCCCCGAGCTCAGGGCAGTAATAAAACAACGATGCGCTAATTCTTAGAACTATGGGATAATTAATGACAGTTTATTATCAGCACAGGGACGATCTATCGTCGCTCAGAGTCTCTCGGGTCCCCGTATCAGAGCGACCAGAAGTCGTCAATCGCCATCTGTCGTGAAACTGCTGTACGGTGCGAGTGAACCATCTGGTTGAAGGAGACCCATATCACTAGAAGACATATGGCGGAAGACTTCATTGCTCGAATTCGGCCACGTCGCGGGCCTGCCGGGCGCGGGTGATGCCGTGCTCCAGCCTGGCAATCTCCGCCGGCGACGCCTTCAACGCGGCAGCCGAGGCGAGCTCTGGTTCGAGCACCAGGCGGGCCTCCATAACTTCCGTCGGATTGGTGGTGTCGAGGACGAAATCCATCTCGCCGGAGGCTGAGCGGGGTTCGTGACCGCGCACATAGGTGCCTCGCCCGAT
>CAZEDI010000064.1:0-12527 GCA_964510865.1 uncultured Halobacteriales archaeon | reverse complement strand
CATACGACCCTGTCACGGTCGTGACGCGGGTTCAAATCCCGCTCCGGGCGCTTTCTATTGCGAGGATTCGTGAGCTTCCACCACTGGGTGTAACGAGGATCTGTTAAACCCTGGTGAAGGATATTAGATATATCGAGAGTCATCCACGTATCACTCACGACGAAGGGATGGTCGATTTCTCGCGATAGTTCTTTACGCAATCCCATCACAGCGGGCCATATGGAGACCTGGAAGGCACTGCTTGGATTGGCCGGCATTCTGGTCGTGTTCGGCGTCTTCGCGAGTATCACGGACGTCGAGCTCTCCTCGCCGGCTGGTATCGGGCTGTTCCTGGGGGCAATCATCGCGAGCATTCTTTTCTATGTTATTTCTCGGTATGGCTATCGGCTCGGCAAGAATATCGGCGAGAACATGCAGGACGAGGAGTGACTAGGGAAAGACGCGTGAGCGCCTGTCATGAATTGGCCGTCCGGAATTAGGTCGTAAACGCGTCGTCCACATCGCGCTCCTCGAGCACCCATTCCAATTCCTCGATCGCACGGAGTAATGCCACCTCCAGCTCGTCTTCGACGGCAGACGACGGCGGGTCGTGAGCGTCGTATTCCGCCTCGAGTCGGTCGAGTCGCTCCCTGATCTCTTCCTCGGGTCGCATGCCAGATTGTCTGGCCCCCCGGATCAAGGAGGTGTCGATCATAAAGTCAGCTCATCAGACTCGCTCCTCGATATTTTTCCACAAATAGTGTCGAGTATCACTCCCACTCGATCCACTCGTGCTCCCAGCCAGTCTGTGATTGGGCGGCTTCTGCAGCCCGTTCCCGGTTTTCACGGGCCGCTCGATTGCGCTCGATTCCACCTGTTTGTTCGCCTTCAAGGAGGAGAGGAGAGAACCGAACGGGGTCGAATTGTTCACGCACCGCGCCATCAGGCCCGAACGCGGTGAGGGTCTGATCGGAGACGCCGTAAGGGAGCACCAGCCGGCCGTCGGAATCGAGCTGTTCGAGGAGCGTTCGCGGCGGCTCCTGCGACGCTGCCTCCACCAGGATTCTATCATATGGAGCATACTCTGGGAGTCCCTCGGCTCCGTCCCGCCTATCAACGAGGACAGCGTCGTAGCCGGCACGTCGAAGATTCTGCCGGGCGTCGAGGACGAGCTGGCGCGAAAGGTCGATCGCGTTGACGTGTCGAGCACCCACTACTTCGGCAACTACAGCAGCGGTGTATCCCACCCCTGCGCCGACGATGAGCACCTCGTCGTCCGGGTCCGGATCGACCGCCTCGAGCAACGTTGCGACTGTGAGGGGGGCAAGAACCGTCGTGCCGCGATGGTCGAATGCTCGATCTTCATAGGCGACCTCCGGATTGTCGACATCGACGAACTCGTGGCGGGGGACCGCTCGCATCGCCTCGATGAGGGTCTCACTTTCAAGGGCACCCTTCGAGGGATGGGTGAGCCCATCGACCAGGTCTTCCCGGAGGGTGGCCAGGTCCATGCCCGCCGTTCGTCGTCCACCTTAATCAATAATGTGTCCGGCAGTCGGGACAGTACTCGAATACATGGAAGCGCAATCTGTCATTGGACGTAGTTGGACACTGGGATATCGTCGAGAGTGCGTCAGCCTGACTAGCTGGGGTGGTAGCTGGTATGACGGGCGTATTGTGTCCATTCCGAGTGGCGTGTCCCCAACGACCGTTAGAATTACTTACTCATCAACCCTCTGCCGGGGTGATGGAGCATCTGGCCGATACCACGCTGGAGGATCTCCAGAACGCACTCGATTCTGTCGAGGAAAAAAAGCCAGCACAGCGACTCATTGCCGCGATAGCGTACAAACAGGGTGTCACGCAGTCGGAGCTCGCCACGTGGTTCGACGTCGAGCGTAAGACCATCTACAACTGGTTGAATCGGCTCGATGCAGCGGATCTCGGCTCCGCTGCCCGGGATGAACGTCGGCCGGGACGACCACGTAAACTCCAGCCCGATCAGCAGGAGCAGCTCCAAGCGATCCTGCAGGATCCGCCGACGATGGTTGGGTACGATGCTCCGGCGTGGACGACAGATCTGCTCAGGGACTTCATCCGAGATCGATTCGATATCGACTATTCACGGCCGAGCTGTCGCCGGCTCATGAAAGAAAGTGGGTTACGGTATCAACCTGCAGACTATACCTCCATCGAGAGTACCTTTGATGGGACGCATGGTGACGACCAAGAAAGAACGTTCCCCGACTATGTCTGGGTCCCCGATGAGTGAGCACTGGTCGCACAGGAACAGCTGACGGGACCGATCAAGAGCACCGAATTCGCCGGAACACTATCACGCACCGCCCTGCATCCGGACAAATCTCACCCCGCCGTGGTCCTCGCGCTCGAGCCCGTTAGCAGTCTTTCGAGCAAGCATGAGGGTTTGTCGTCGGTCGCCGATCGGTGCCAACACGCGGCCACCCTCGCGAACCTGATCACATACCGCCTGCGGGAAGTCACGCGCCGCGCAGGTAAGGTAGGCGGCGTCGTACGGGGCGTGTGCTGGCCAGCCCGCATGGCCGTCGCCGACGCGAATCGAGATTTCGTTGTATCCCAGACGTGCGAGACGTTGTTCGCTCGCGTCGGCGAGTGCGGATTCGTACTCGACTGAAAAGAGGTGATCCGCACCGACGATTTCTGCGGTGACCGCGGCGTGATAGCCACATCCAGTCCCTACTTCCAGCACGTTTTCGCCGGGTTCGAGGGCGAGCAAGTCCGTCATAATGGCGACCATATGGGGAGCGGAGATGGTCTGACCTTTCCCGATGGGTAACGGACGATCAGCGTAGGCGTTCTCACGCTGGGTGTCGGGGACAAACTCGTGGCGTGGAACTGCACGCATCGCTGCTAGTGTTTCCTCGCTGTCGATCCTGCTCGAGACACGGTCGACGAGGCGTTCACGCGCTGCCTCCCAGTTCGAATCTTCAGCTCCACCGTCGTTTTTCCCGAACATGCTTACCAGGCCGACCAGGCATCAGTGGTTTCATCGCGCGCGTACACGCGCTTAGCGTCTTTCGCCATCACGATATCGCCACGCCTGTCAAGCTTGTCGGTCTGATAGCCCTCCGCATCGTCCCGTACAACGATTCCCTCGATGGAAAAGACCTCGTCGCGGTGCTCTTCTTCCGCTCCGACGACGAATTCGTGATCGCCGGGGACATACACGTCGATGCTACGGGTTCCATCGTGGCTCCCATCGCTCGGGTGAATCGTCACGTCAACTGCAACGTTGTCCACGGCGCGTGTCCAGAACGTTTCGACGTCTTCGACGGTCGCTTCAGACGTCCGCAGCTCGTCACCAACCTGCAGATCGGTAATACGGACTGCAGTGATCATTTCGTCGGTCTCGACGACGAACTCTTCGCCGACGCGGACCGTCTCCGACGCTGGTGCGTCTACAGTTGCCGTAATCGAGTCACCCTCTTGGGAAACAATGACTCGGCGTTCAACCCGCTCTTCACGCGGGGGTTCCTCCTTGTGGACGTGGCCACACTCACTACAGCGGATGGTGAACAGCCCCCCGCCGGTAGAAAGCACCTCGTGGGCCGTCGCTGCCCTCGGCGAGCAGCTCGGACACGTGGCCGCGACCTGTTCCGCGGGTTCGCTCATGGTCGCCGTAGCAGCCGGAACGATAAAAGCGCGTGGAGTCTGTAGACGGCGAACGCCGGTATCAAATCTGCGATCGCCGGTGTGGTGGAGTAACCCGGCTTAAATCGCGCAAAGTGAGAAGAAGTCGGCTGGACGGTCGCCATGCTTGATGTACAACGGGGGGCAGGTACCGTCCGTGATGAATCGAACACTGCTATCCACGATCGCGATGACAGTTGTAGTGGTCCTTGCCGGATGTGCGGGGGCAGGTCCGGGAGGACCCTCGACTACCGCGAGTCCAACCGACGATCCAACGGGAACGTCGACTGTGAACCCCGAAGACGGTAGCTGGGATGGGCCGACGGGGACGCTCGACTTCTACGTCAGCGATCAACCGAATGCAATCGATGACTTCCAGTACCTGAACGTGACGATAGACCAGGTTGTGCTGATCAGCGCAGAGGGTGAGGAAGACGATCATGATGACGATGATGCCGAGACGGATTCACCGACACCCACGCAGACAGAACCGGTGAACGAGACGCCGACAGCGACGCAGATCGCGAACGCGACCTCGACATCTACCGTCAATTCGACGGCGACCGTCACTGCGACGGCAACTCCAAACGGGACCGAAACCAGTACCGCCACGGAAGCTGACGACACAGAGGCGGCATCTGATGAAGACGATGCCGACGACGCTGAAGGTCGCATAATCTTCGATGTCGAAGAGCGGTCTATCGACCTGACGCGCCTCCAGGGCGCGAACGCGACGCTCCTCGGTCAGTTCGACGTTCCTGCAGGAACATACGCGAAGGTTTTCCTCGAGGTCAGCGAAGTCAACGCCACGCTCACGAGCGGAGATGAGGCAAACGTGAAACTACCCAGTGAGAAGCTCCAGCTCACGAAACCGTTCGAGGTGAGTGCAAACAATTCGATCGATTTCGTCTTCGACATCGGCGTCCATAAGGCAGGGCAAAGTGGAAAGTACATCCTGCGACCCGTCATAAGCGAGTCCGGGACCGATGTCCCTATTCAACGAGTTGGGGGACCTCCCGACGACCGCGGATCGGATGACGCGGCGGATGACCACCCTGGCGAACGAGACCGTCGGGGTAATGATGAACGTGACGATGACGACCGAGACGACGATCGAGAAACCCTTTCGGTGACCGTCATCGGGAACGTCACGCCCGGAACAGACGCGACGATAGAAGTGACGGCCAACGACACCCCTGTCGAGAATGCAACGGTCATTGTGAATGACGAAGTAGCAGGCACGACAGACGTCGACGGGACGTTGACGTTCGCTGTATCCGAGGATGCAGACTCGATAGAGGTGGAGGTCGAAGCCGGTGAGGCAGAAGGTGAGCTAGGGATCGAGTTCGAGGACGAAACGGAGAACGACCGCGGGAGAGAGAATGAGCGAGATGACAATGCTCGTGGTGGAAATGACGACGGTCGTGACGACAACGATACCGGCGGACCACCTGACAACTAGGTCTCACTACGACACACGGTCAGGGATTCACTGTCCTGATGGGTGAGCAATGCTTCGAAACGCCAGTCTCGAATGTGACCTTACGGTCGGGGGAGCTCCACCTCATCCCCGTCGGCGTACACTGTCGGTTCGACGAGAATTCCATCGAGATGGATCGGTGCCTCGACATCGCCACCAATGGCGTGATTGTCGCCGAGCGCGATATGAACAGTTCCCCCAGCCTTCTCATCCAGGAGGACTGACCCGACCAGCTCCGTAATGCCGATGTTCGTGCCGATGCCGAGTTCGGCGAGGTTGTACGCTGCGTCACCTACCTCGGCGGCTGCATCCTCGACTTGTTCCCTGACCGCGTCGTCGGATATAGAGGTCACCTGACAGTCTACCACGTCGAACGAGAGGTGATGCCCTTCCTCGAGTCGACCGTGTGGCATCATCGTCCCGTCCACGACGTACGATCCATTCGCGTTCGTCGGTGAGATGAAGACTTCACCAGCCGGAAGATTCGAGAATGTCCCCGGTTCGTGGTTTAGTCCCACGTCGTCACGCCAGTCACGATCGCCTGGCTCGAAGGTAATGTCCGTGCCTTGAGGGGAGGTGACCCGGATCTCTGTAGCGTCTTCAACCTGCTCGAGGACAGCCTCGCAGGCGTCGGCGATCGCCTCGTAATCCGCATCCAGCCCTTGAATCATCACCTCGCGCGTGATCCCTGGCATCGTCGCCCCTCGGGCACCGGCTTCCGTAGCTCGAGAGCGCGCCCGAGTATGGCTGAGACTTTTTGTCGTCGGCGCGACGAAGACGTCAGCTGCGTGCATCGCTGCCCCAACAGGGCCCGGGGGCTCTGCACCGTGTTGCTCCCCCGGCGGGTATCGGAGGATAACCGCGTCTCCTGTTATCTCACGCGCGACCTCATAGAGCGTCTCGCCGATCGCCTCACGCTCATCGTCAGTGATGATGGCACACGACTCGTCCGATTCCAGAGCCATACACTGATGGATCGCCGTCTCGGCTGCCCGGCGGAGTCCGTCATCAGTCATGGTACTGCTGTGAGCGTCTGTCGTGGTAGCCTTTGGGGATCGTCACCGTGGCTGTCAGATTGACTCCCGGGTACTATCGAGGACCAGCGTTCGTCCGTCGTACTCGATTTCGGTGCCTGGCTCGCCGAATTCCGCTGTACAGTACGGGGTATCAATTCGATGCGAGTGCGCAACGTCGATCATCTCGTCCGCTACCGTGAGGTCCCGATCCCAGCCAAAGGAGACACGCCCGTGAAGTGGCGATTCATACGTGACGGCTGTCGGGTCTTCGTCGAGGTTTGCATCGGCCACCGCATCGACGAAATCCTCGAACGATCCATATTGGGTTTTATTCCCCAGCTCACACGTCCAGACAGTATCCCCTCCCGCCGCGACGATATCATACGCTGGCAGGTCACCCTGGACATCGACCCCGCGACGAACGTATTCACTCGCCTCGTCGTTGGGACCCCACTCCGGATCCCGCCACTCGGTGGGTCTCGCCGAGCGGAGTGCGATATACCCCCCTCCTACGCAGCCGAACACCCAGCCATCAGCTTCCCGGTACTCGTCGAACACGTGTCGCGGCACGAACGCATGGGTGTACTCCGGGTGCGCTCGATCGCTCCCAGTCCGGTAGGCACAGAACAGTACGTTTCGATGGGCAGCGACACGGGGGAGGATGCCGTTACCGTGCCAGTAGTTCGGCCTGCCGTCCATTGTTTCCCTGCCGGGATGGGTCGTGTAGACAGGTGCCTGCGCTCCCAGAGTTGCTTGCCAGACGTGTTGCTGGAAGCCCGCCTTCCCGGGACGGTAGTCCTGCACACAGCTCAGCATGTAAGCGGGTGTTCGATAAGTGTAGACGTCAGCGCGGGTCATAGCCTGGCTATTCGGGTCGGGTTCGTAGGTCAGCCGCCTCCAGGTCCCCGCTCGTTCTTCCTGGCGGTGATAGTATTCATATGCCTCCTCGATGTGCGCCGATAGATAGTGCTTCTCCGGGACGGCATCTCTAGCCGTTTCGACAACGTCACGGTGATTGTACGTTTGTGCACCCAGGAAAAACGGAAAGTCCCCTGTATCGTCTGGATCGACACCGACATCGCGCGCTTCCTCCACGTCCAGGCTATGGCGCTCTCGGGCGACGAGTTCTTCAGGCTCATGCGCCGCAATGTCCTCAAGTATCGAGGGTCGCTCATAGCCACTCGCGGCGATCACCGGTCCGACACGGGTCATTCCGGCAGCGCGGAAGGATCCCTGTCCAAGGTAGAGGTATCGGATTGGGGCGACTGGTTCTGAGGGGGGATCGAGGAGATATCGGGCATAGGTGCGCCCGTGAGGAGTCCCGAAAATGCCCGCGTAGCTCGTAACGGCGAGGTGGAAGCACAGGAGGTCAAGAACGTCGTTTGCCTTTGATCGAATTGTAGGGTCGTCTGCGAAGTCAACGAGGTTGGCGAGTGCGATCACGTCCTCCTGGTAGTAGGCGTTCGAATGCCACTCGCTGAACCCGAAGCGGAGCCGCCAGTCGAGCCATCGCTTGGTGCGCCTTCGTCCCTGTTTTCGGTGCCATCGCCCGCTTTTGCCATTTGCGAACGTCCGGTCGGGAAGACGTTGGCCGGCGAGTAGCTGATTCGAGTGAAAGAGGATTTGGTGATTCTCCGTCCAGAAACACATCGACTCCTCCCCGGGCTCGTCCAACCAATACATGAAGTCCGCGGCTTCGTCTTCGATATCTCGCCGCAGGTTGTCCTCAATCAGCTCCGAATCGGGAAATCCATAGAGTATCCGGTGGAGGGCTGCAAGTCCGAACTCCGCACAGTCGTCCCGCTCTGCTAGGTACGCAATCGACGTACGGATGCTCGCCTCCTCCACCGGCGGTGCATCTCGTCCCCGTCTGTCCAGTGCGAGCTTCGGGAGTTCGTGGTAGGCACCCATAAATGCGGCTGCGGCGGTCCCAGCATGCTCTCCGTCTGGGGCAAACCCTGGAACGTCCCTCGCATAGAACCGAAGGAGCGTCACGCGACGGTCGTCGACCGTTTCGTCCTGGGGGGCCATACACGCCGACCCACGAGCGGAAACTTATAGCCTTCGTCCCCTTCTGTAACTCCTTCATCCAGTGACCATCATGCGATTCGATGATGCTCGACCGTTGTCGTCTCCGTGTCGAGCGTAGCGACGTAGTACTGGTCGTCTGCCTCCGGGAACGGGAGTCCACCGGGATTCACGTGGACGGTCCCGTCACGCTCTTCTAGCACGTGTTCGTGCGTGTGTCCCCTGAAAACGTAGTCATACGATCCGCACGCGAGGAGAGCATCCACGAGCGGTTCGGCGGTCCCGTGATAGATAGCAACGTCGAGCCCATCGAGTTCGAGTTCGCCCATTTCGCCGAGGTACGAGCCGAATGACTCGATCGCGTTCTGGAGGTTCCACTCCCCATCATTGTTTCCACGGACGGCGGAGAACTCGAAGTCGGCGTCGAAGACAGTTGCCGTGAACGGAGCGACGATATCACCGCAATGGACGACGACATCCGCGTTTCGGTCCTCAAACAGATCCACAGCGCCCCGAGCGATCTCGAGGTTGTCGTGGGTGTCGGAGACGATACCGACGAGCATGTCCGCGAGTTAGCTGGCCACCGTAAAGAATACGGGTGCCGGCAGCACGGGGAACTGTTCTCACAACGTGCGCACGATCCACAGAAGGAGAAGTGTCGCGATACTCAGGAGCGCGACGGCTAGCACAGAAGTGGATCCGGACGTGCCGTGGTAGAGCCCCGTGGCCACCAACAGGCTCACACCACCCACAAGAACAGTCGATCCACCGTGAACAACTTCGACGCGCCACGTCGAGGCATTGTGCGGGAATTCTGTCCGGAGGTCGATGGCTCGCCGCCCGGCGTCCCAGGAGACGATAGTTACGAACACAGCCAGGAGGACGCCCTCGACGACTAGGCCGTCGACGGATGCAATGACGGTGGCGATCCAGAACGTCGTTGCACCGACTGACACCAACTGACGGGATCGTCTCACGAGTCCCAGACCGGTGGTGAGGATTCCCAGAATGCAGATTGCACCAGCCAGGGACGAGGCTGAACCGGCGATAGCGAGGACGAGTACGCCGCCCCCTAGCGTGAACAGACTGCCGAGGACTGTCGACGACCAGTCGAGGTCCATCATTGCGACCACCGTCGTGTGGCCGATTCAAGTGCGAAGGTGAGTGGGTCGTCCCAACCCCAGTCGATGACACGGACGCCCGCTTCCCGGAGATCGTGGATCCGAGCCTGCCGCTCGAGGTACGCGAGTTGCGTTCCCGCGGAAGCTGCTACCGTGGGATCAACGCTCACGACAGTCGTCGAGTAACCATGGATCTCGAGACGACGGGCCAACACGGCCGCACCCTGGTCGACGAGCGGCGAAAGGAAAACGATCTGGCCAGCATCGATGCGCCGCCGGAATTCATCAAGCCAGTCGAGGGTATAACATGGACTCTCCGGGGGACTCACCGGGAACGCGGGATTCGTCGTCACCGCTTCGCGAACTTCCGTCCGGATGTCCCGTCCTGCACTCGGTAGAATCCAGCACGGTTTGGGCGCAAATGCGGCGAGCCCGACCCGGTTTCCCGTCTCGAGGAACGCGGGGAAGAGCTGACTAAGTGCGTCAATCTCCCGGTCACACGCAGATTCGTCCCTAGGATGTGGAGCGACATACACTGCAGCACGTGCGTCGACGATACAGACGACAGTCGCTGCCCGTTCCTCCCGGAAAGCGATGGCAGCCAACTCCCGGGTACGGGCCAACCGTTTCCAGTCGATCCGTGCGACGGCGTCTCCCCGTCTGTACTCCCGTACGGAGTGGAATTCGAGGCCGTCCCCTCCGTGGTCAGTCGGGAGCTGGCCGACGTATTGTGTCACCGCACGCCGAAGTGGACTCTCTTTGGAAGCGAACCGTGGTCGACAGACGATCTCTGCTTTCCCTGTATCCGGCTCCACCCGTGTGTGGTGTTCCGCTGTCTCCGCGATGTCGCGGACGGTGACTTCAATTGGGCCGAACTCATGGATACCCCGCCGCATCCGAACGTGGTAGGCGAATGTTGCCGTCTCACCGGGACGAAGTGGAGTGGCTACTCGTGGGGAGCCGCCACTCACCATGAGTGCCGGCGGAACGCCGTCGACGATCCGGAGGTCTGGGAGCAGGGTCATACCGTCATTCCGTACGGAGATCGTGACTCGAACTGTTGTGCCGGGGTCGGGAATGCGTTCGTCGAGAGACCGGTCGACAGTCACATCGAGTGGTGGCGTGGCCGAGACCCGGTCGTAGACGACATATCCGACACCGATCGCACTGCTGAGCAGGATCGCCGGGTCGCCAAGGAACAGCCCCGTTCCGAGACCACCGATTACCACGGCAACGACGCCGTCCCACGTACGGAGGGAACGATCTTCCGGATCCAAACGACCTCCTCCATCGCGCTGTTCCCCGTGGCGTGTCCACTGCTCGGCCTGCTCCCCATCGAGTGTCGAACGGAGTGAGTCCAGAAATCCGGACTTCGACGGGGTCCGGATGGATCGACCGGTGTAGTGCATCAGCGCAGCGACTGTCCGTCGAACCGTCGTCGGAAGCCGCGATGAGGACGACCATGGAAAAAGCCGAGTCCGGTAAGACCGGTGGAGGTCGGGGTTCTCGCCGCGCAGAAAGGCAGCTGCGACGTGGTCTTCGGTCCAGTCCCCAGCGCCGAGGTGCTCGATCGACGACGCACGCGTCTGTCGGCCGAACGCCGTCAGGACGTCGATCGCAACCGATCGAAGGCGCTCGTGAATTCGCTGGCGTGCATGAGAGTCTTCTCGGTCGTGGTACTTCGACGCCTCCGCAAGCTCTTGGTCGAATGACGTGCCGGGGACGGGCCACTCGATCGGTGACTCGGGCTCAGCCTGTCGGACGTCCGTTCCTCGCCCGAAGAGTGGTCGCACGCTCGCCAAGAAGGCCAATCCGAGGAACACGACGGCCAGCGGCAATATCACCGTTTGGGGAAGGTCGACAGGTATGACGGCGGGAAGTACGATGGACAGACCAAGAACGCCGACAGTACCTATCGTCATGACGACCGTCTGTCGCCGGGTCATTCATTCTCCTGGTAGGTAGCTTCGATCTCACGGAGGAGATCGATCGCCCGTTGCTCATTGACCTCGGTCGGCATCTCCTCGCCGTACCGGACATCCTCGAAGAGGTGGGTAAGTGCGTGGACGTGGTCTTCAGCCATACCTTCCCGGATTGCCGCGTTCGCGAACTCGCCAGGGGTCCGGGCGTCACGGTTCGGGACCGCCAGTGACGTCGTCATCTCGCACCAGGATCGATAGACCTCGTTCTGGAGGTCGACGCTGCTCGATTGCTCGAGTTGGTCGGCAATGTGTCCCGCTGTCTCCGCGACCGCACCGAGTGCTGTCTCCCCGGTGTCTACGGAGTCAGTGCTCTCGTCGACCGTACCGACCGTCGGATTCGACGGCCGTCCGATTACTCGGTAGATCGCGATGAGGGCGCCGACGATCAGTATTCCAACGGTGAGAACGAAAAGGTGGAAGACGGGCACCCTTGGGAGCTGACCGGCACCGGGTGATTGTGAGGCATTGGTCGGTGATGGCGTCGGCGTACTCGGTGGGGACGGTCCAGGACTCGGGAACGGAAGCGACCCGGCGAGGAAGGCAACGACGAAGATGGCAACGCCACCGATTACGAGCGTCGCGATCTGCCGCCGATGCATACTACCCTGGTCACAATAGGTCGAAAAATAGCTTTGGACAGGGAGAGGTAGCCATCAATTCAGAAAGAGAAATTACTATATTATCAGATAAAAATTCGGTATTTACGGCTCGAACGCGACGTTCGTTACTGTATCTATGACCCCGGTGACGGCATGGATCTCGTCCGCTACCACGTGGGGCAACGTGTCGACGTCGTCGAGTTCGAGTTGTGCGACGATATCAAAGTCACCGGTCACGACGTGTACTTGCGAGACTGCCTCGAGGTCACCTATCGACTCCGCGGCAGCCGAGACTGCCCCGGCATCCACGATAATGTTGACGTATGCATCTGTCATAGTCCATTCGAGACGATAGTCGGATAGATGAAAGTTGTTGCGCTGGATCGGACCCTACCATTCCCCAAATCAGTCCGCCGCTGCCCAGTTCAAGACCTCGATCGCGGGTAATTCCTCGCCCGTGAGCGCCCGAAGGTATGCCCCGCCGGCGATAGAAAGATGGTCGTACTTCTCGGGATCAAGATCGTAGAGATCGATGGCACGGGAGGTATCCCCCCCGCCGACGACGGAAAAACAGTCGGTCTCGCCGATCGCCCGGAGTACCTCGACGGTACCCTCGGCGAAGCGCTCGTCCTCGAACACACCGAGGGCGCCCT
>CAZEDI010000063.1:0-12779 GCA_964510865.1 uncultured Halobacteriales archaeon | reverse complement strand
GTATACTCCTGGTTGAGTTCGCCTGCCAGCGTCTCCGCCAATTCGCTCACCGATTCGAACTCCCCGTGCTCCCCCAGGGTAAACAGGATGAGTTCCTCGAACGGTTCGACGTTCGAGAATGACGCGACGGGGAGCTCCACGACGTGGCTCCCATCAATCTCCTTCGCACCGATCGTAGTTCCACGCTCGTCGAACTCCGCCAGCAGGTCTCTCGCGTCGTCGAGGCGTTTCGCGATCCGTTCCGCGAGGTCTCCGTCCACCGTATTTTCGATGTCCTCGAAGAGTTCGATCCCGCGACGCACCTCCTCCGCGAGCTCGGTGTCGAGGTCCTTCTCTGGGACTGTGTAGTAGGTATGGATGCGTTCACGCTCTGCCTGTCGCTCGACCATGATCGAGTGAGCCGCGGTGGCGAACGCGAAGCTCACGGTGCGCGGCATGGCTGAGACATTGACCCAGACCTCGCGATCCGCGTCGAGTTCGGCGTTTATGAGGTCGAATGCGTGTTCGAACGCCGCGTCGTAGTCGTATACGTCGTCCACGACTACCCGCTCCGTACTCGCGCCGAGAAGGTTCGCGAAATCCGTTTCGAGCTTTTCCGCGAGCCGTCGCGAGTACTCGACGTTCGCCTCACTCCCGACCGCGCCCTCGAGGAGGACGACGCGATCAACGTCGAGTCGCTCCCTGATCAGCGGCGCGATGAGCCGGTCGTAGTCAAAGCCGACCGGCACGACGTGCGTCTGCATATACGGTCTGTTGAGGGGACCCCGGGTTAAGCGTTCTCCGAGCGAGATGGGAGTTCCATCTTCTTCGTCTGCTGCGTCAGATCACGATCAATAGCCTCGACCTCAATCCGCTGGCGTTTCGTATACCGAGTGATCTTCCCCGGGCGCGGGCGCGGTGACAAACGAGACAGTCACGGTCAGCACGACTCCAAGGAGGAGTCCGACGAGCCCAGCTTGCCATCCCCAGTACGTCGCACCTACCCAGGGCGTAAAGACCGCGAGCAGGTAGAATGCCTGGGGAACGATCATCCCGACGAGAGCCCCCGTTCGAGTTGTTCCACGCCAGTAGAGGGCCAAGATCACCGCCGGCGCGAGCTGAGCGAAGCCTTTGAACGCCGTCGCACCGATCTCGATGAGCGTGAGTTGAGTGTTCAAGCTGGCCACATATGCCACGCCGGCGAAGGCAACGACACCCAGCCGAGCAATCCATGCCTCGCGCCCCTCGTCTACGTCACCAGCGACGAAGGGTCGATACAGGTCGCGGATGAGATAGGAGGAGCCAGATAAGAGCATCGAGTCCGAGGAACTCATCATCGCTGCCATTGCGCCGGCGATGACGAGTGCGGCGAACCAACCGGGGGTGAAGGTCTCGAGCAACGGTGGCAGTACGTTACCGTTGGCATCCGCGGTAATGCCGAGGCCAGTGGCCCACGAACCCAGCATGAACGCCGGGACGAACAAGAGAATGACGAGAATTGGCCAGAGAGCCAGCGAACGCTTTAGGACCCGCTCGTCCCGTGCGACGAAGAACCGCTGATTGATCTGGGGAAACATCGCGACGCCGACTGCGATCCCGATCGCCATCGAGAGCATCCACTGCGGCGAATACAACCCCCCGCCCAGGGAAAGGAACTCGGGCTGGACCTCACCGAGCTGGGCGGTCACGCTCGAGAGCCCGCCAGCTTCGACGAGCACCCAGGCGACGGCAAGCCACACCATGATAAGCATGAATACTCCCTGGAGGGTGTCTGTCCACGCGACCCCGCGCATCCCGGCCGCGACGACATACACGATCATGAATGCCGTGATCAGCCCCGCGCCTGCCCAGTATGGCACGGCGCCGTCAGTGAGCGCCTCGAGTACCCGTCCGGCTCCGACCTGTTGGAGCATGACGTACTCGACGAGCCAGAAGAGGCTAATGATCGCCGCGGTGGCCTGGAGCGCCCGCGAATCGAAACGATCACGGAGCATCTCGCCGAGCGTGACATATCCACGCACCTGCCCGATACGCCACTGTTTGTACCCGACAACGTACCACAAGATCGCGAAGAGGATGCCGTCCATCAGGCCCATGACGAGGATCCACTCCGGGCCTGCACTGTAGGCGAGATTGGGCCCCCCAAAGAACGTAAACGCCGACAACAGGGTCGCGAAGGTCGTGAACAGGAGGACGACGGTCCCCAGCGTTCGACTCGCGAGATAGTAATCCTCGGCGGTGCGCTCGCTCAGCCGGTAGGCGACAAGACCGACGCCCAGGGCGAGCAGCATGTACCCAATGACGATGCCGAGTTCGAGCGCGACGCTCATGTGTCGACCTCCTCAATGCCCAGTCCCCACGCCCGCTGTGTAAACAGGTAGAACACGACCGAAGCAAGGACGAGCCACCCAACGTGCCACCAGAGCCAGACCGGGAGTCCGGCCACGATCGTATTGTCCCTCCACAGGAACCATGGAATTCCGAGCGCCGAGAGAATCACCGCTGCCAGTATCCATACGTAGCGTTCCATTCCCCACATGTTGCCCGGGCGTATTCTCTGAACTGACGTAAATGTTGTCTATCCGGCATTCAGTTATGGGTTTTGAAGACTCTTAGTCTTCAATCCAGCCGCAAAGAGGACGGATCAACCGTCACGAGCAGCTCGATCCAGCTCACTGAGTGTGCGACACATCACGATCCCGTCCGCAGTCTCATAGAAATCGGCGCGAGTTCCGACACGCTCGTAGCCGTTCGCCTCGTACAGCGAGCGTGCTGCCGCGTTTTCGGGATGGACGACGAGTTCGACCGCGGTACACTCGTCCCTGACCGCCCGTTCGTGAAGGCCATCCAGTAGCCTCGATCCCACACCTTCCCGTCTCCGGTCCGGGGCGACGACTAGCTCCGCGAGATATGCGGTCCCGTGGTCGGCGTCGCGATCGAGGAACGCAATGAGGTACCCTTCCGATCCATTAGCGACGAGGGTCACAGGCGGACCCCGAATAGCGTACGGGAGAAGTCCGGGATCGTACTCCCGGAGCAGTCGCTGGAGCGCTGAGAGCGCAGGTTCATCTGCAGGGGTTGCCTCACGGATCACGGTCCAAGCCCGAGAATAACGGCACAGAAGCCGGCGAGCATCGCTCCTACCAGGGTGGCGAGGAAGTTCACGCCCTGATTGCCGACCCATCGGCCTTCGACTGTGGCACCGAGCAGGCTGTCGATGTTCATGCCCACGACCCCCGCGAGGACAACCACGACACCACCCATCGCGGAAAGGTCGAATGCGATAACGGCGATTGCGGCAATCGCCATCGCGCCGAGCGTGCCAGCGATCTCCCCAGCGAGCGTTACGCCACCATCGGTTCCCGGCTCGACCCGTCGCATCGACGTGATAAGACGAGGACGACCGAACAACACGCCGATCTCGCTGGAGAGCGTATCGCTCATCGCGGTCGCGATCGATCCGACGAACGCAAACAAGAATGCAGCGGAGTCGATCTGAAGGCCATCCGCTGCCGCGAAACCGACCACTGCCGCGAGGGCGACGGCCGCGTTACCGAGGACATTTCGTGTGCCTCGTGCGCCGTCATTCGCTTCGGCGACACCTAGCGATTCCTTCTCAGTATACCGGAACTTGGAGGCGAGACCACCGACTCCAAAGAAGGCGATGAGTGCGGCGAACCACCCGTAGCCCCCGAGCACGATCGTCGCGAGGCTAATGATCACCCCCGTGAGCATCCCGGGGACCGATGCGGTCCGGAGGAGCCAGGAGACGTAACCGAACGCCCCGGCGATGCCGACCGCTGTTGCGAGCCCGAGCGGGTCGACCTGGAGGTCGAGTCCTGCGAACGCCCACAACACGAGGGCGTCCGTTGTAAGCACGAGCGGATCGTCTCGCTCGACACGAACGCTCCGGATCAGCGCGCCGACCAGTGCACCGGTCAGTGCGAGGAAGCCAATCGTTGACAAGTCGGTCGACGCCGATTCGACGGCCCCTACGATGAGAAACCCGACGAACGCCGCCGGCGTCGCACCGAGCGTGAACGCGAGCGTGCGTCTGATCGGCGTGTCGTCTGTGCTGCAGATCGCCCGCTCCGCAAGATTGCCGTAGCCGACGAGGAGAACCGTTGCGACGAAGACGCCGACGGGAAGGTCGGTGAGCGATGTCAGGAGCGCAAGGCCGGTCACGGCCAGGGAGAATCCGACGAGTCCGCGGAGTTCCCGATCGAGGTGATCACCGGGTCTGGCGAAGAGATCGAAGACGCGCCCCCCGGAGACGGTGTGGCCCGCAACGGCGAGGAGGGCAAAAGGGACGGCCGTGAGTGCGCCTGCGACGGGGGCGATCACCGCGAGCGTCGCGACGACCGCGAATGCCCCCGCACGCCGGACGCTGGAGTGCACGTCGGGGGGTTTCGTAGACGCCCACTTAACCTTCCCGAAGGACGACCGGCACGTTTAGCAACCGTCCGCTGCAACCCTCCCGTGTGGGCCTGTACGACCACTACCTCGCATTACGCCTCCCAGCGGAAGGGGGACGACCCGATCACGTTGCACTCGTCATCACCGAGCGTGATCTGCTCGAACAAGGAGCGTATCGAACGCTCGAGCAGTTCCTCGAGTGGGCGTTCGAATATGGCGCCTCCCGCGTCTCCGTCTACGTGAGTGTACTCGACGAGGCAGTGGTTGACACGCTCGAGCGGGAGTTCGAGACGATCGACGCGCCTGGCGAACTCGCCGTTCGTGGTCCCGCTGACACCGAGCAAGCAGACGCCCCCGTACAGGTTTCGATCGGCCTCGGCGGGAAACACGAGTTCGCGAACGCGACACGTCAGTTGGCCGCGTCCGTCGCCGATGGTGACCTCGATCCGGACGATATCGACGAGACAACCGTCGAGGGGCGCTTGATTGTCCCGGTCGAGCCTGACCTCGTCATCAAGACCGGGGCAGAGCGCCTCTCCGATTTCATGATCTGGCAATCGGTCTACTCGGAGCTCTATTTCACCGACGTCAACTGGCGCGATTTTCGCAAGCGTGACTACCTACGGGCGCTCCTGGACTTCGCGGACCGCCAGCGGCGATTCGGTCGATAAGAAGTGCGTGGTCCGTGATCAATCCGCAGTGTGGCCGTCAGTACTGTCCTCGGCCGCGTCGATCTCCGCCGTCAGATCGGCACCCGGGACGCGCTCGCGCAGCCGGCGAGCGACGGCACGCGCCTCTTCCAGTTCCGCTCCTGCAACCGCCCGCACGAGTGCAGCGGCGCGTTCTGCTCGCGTTCGTCGCCATGACGCTTCACGAGATTCGTACGTCCGGATTGCCCTGAGAAAGTCGATTTTCGAGAACTCTGGCCAGTAGGGGGCACAGAAGAACACGGCTGCCTCGTTACCGTTCGCATGCCAGGGAAGGAAGTTCGACGTCCGTTCGTCACCGCCTGTCCGGATGATGAGATCGACGTCCCTGACTGGACGCTCGTACAGCCGCGACTCGATTTCCTCGACGGTGACGTCCGTGGCAGCGAGCTCCCCACACTCCACATCACGGGCCACTTCGCGTGCGGCGCCGAGGAGTTCGTGTCGCCCCCCATACGCGAGCGCAATGTTTAGTCGAAACGTATCGTAGGCTCCCGTCCGCTGCTCCGCATACCGCACTGCCTCCCAGACGCGCTCCGGCAGTCGGTCAACCTCGCCGATCGCTCGGATGCAGACCCCGCCGTCGTGGACTCGGTCGGCGTCGGCAAACTCATAGAGCTTCTCCTCGAGCAGATCGAAGAGCGCGTCGCGCTCCTCAGGGGGCCGCTCGAAGTTCTCGGTCGAGAACGCATAGAGGGTGAGTTCCTCGACGCCGAGTTCCTCACACCAGTCGAGAACCCTCTCGGTTGTCGCTGCGCCCTCCCTGTGTCCGTCCGTCGCATCGTCCCCGCGCTGTTTCGCATACCGCCGGTTCCCGTCCTGGATGATCGCGACGTGCGTCGGAGCACCGGAAATTTCCCGTCGAAGGAGATGTTCGTACGCGCGCACCGCATGGCGCCGTAGCCAGGAGGGCATTAGGTGATACGTCGAGGCCGCGGAATATGTGCCTTGTGCCGTGCATCCGTCGTCGGGTCTCCCCAAATCGCTACCCGTATGTCCACGGACGTCCGAAGCCGGACCATGAGCGAAACGGTCGACGACGATCTCGTCCGGCGAACGCAGGCACTGTTGGAGCCGGGTGACATCGAACTCAATGGTGCGATCGTCCACACTGATATCGACGGACGAGACGACCTGGCCATGCAGGAGGCAACCCTCGACGTAGGAGAGATCATCGCTGCGGAGGCCGATGTCGCTGATGAGTGGTACGTCTACGCGGGGAATGATGACCCCGAGTTTGCCTCGAACCAGCACCAGGGTCTCCGGCTGTCCGACGATGGGTTCGTATGGGAGTGCCAGCAGCTCCTGCGCGAGGGGACGTTCGACCTCGTCTTCTACTACCGTGCCGAACTCAAGCAGGACGCCATTCTCTCACACATCGAGGACGAGGGCTACGAGGTCACGGGCGTCGAAGAACCGTGAAGTCGCTGGGGGGGTTCCCTCAGCCATCGACCGCCCACTGTCGACCGGGATCGTCGATCGGACGTTCGTCCGCGTCAATTCCCCGGCGCATCTCCTCGACGTTCATCGCGTACCGCCGGGCACTATCCCTGATGACGAGTGATCGCGAGCGGAGCTCGGACAGGAGACTCTCGACGTGTTCCGTTGGTGCGTCCACGTGATCCGCCAGGTGACCGAGCGAAATGGTCCCACGTGCAGCGATCGCAGCGACGGCTGACCACCCGAGGTCGCCGTTCAGGCGGGACTCCCTGATCGCGCCGTCGATGCGGTTCACCACCGCCTCCTCGGTGAGCAAACTCACGACCGCAGCGGGATCGGGAGCGCGCTGCCACCGTGCGTTGTCTTCGTCCGCGGCCAGCAGCTGTTCCCCCTTTTCCCGAAGCCGGGCCAGGTGGTCGTCCACGTCGACGTCTTCCTCCGTATCTAGTACTGAGTAGTGCTCGATCTGGCTCTCAGGGATACGGCTGTCGTCCTCCGTGGCCCCAGCAACGGACTCGTGCTCGGACGTAGTCGAAGGCGCACCTTCTTCGAGACGTCGATCCGGAGAATCAGGTGTCGAAGCGGTTTCACCCAGAGACGCGACGGTCGGTCCCTCACCATTCGGGAGACCGTCGAGAAGCCCGTTCTGTCCGGGCTCACCGGTTTCGGGGACATCGTCGTTCGGAGAACTGGAGCGGGTTCCGTGGGACTCGTTGGTCCCACTGGGTGACGGTTCAAGGTCGGAAGGGTCCTCTGCACTACCGGTTGGATCCTCGCGTTCGCCACCGTCCTCGAGACGCGAGCGTAGTGCCTCTATGGTAGCCTGCTGGTCTGCCAATTCCTGTCGCAGTTCGTCGATACGTTCGTTTTTCTGTCGGAGCCGCTCTTCGTAACCATAGGGCTCGTCGGTTCGTGGAACGTGGTCGGAGAGGGCATCCGCCATTCGCGTGGCCGCCTGGGAGACATTTCTTGCAGAGCGAAGCTCCTCCTCCAACTGGGCGATCTCCTCGTTCTTGGTCTCAAGCGTCGCCTCTACCTCCTCGATTCGATCGCGCTCGCGTTCGCGGGCGTCGGTAATACCCTGGAGATCGTCCATGAGCGCGTCGTTCACGGACTTGAGTTCTGGGCGTTCGATCTCGTCGAGTCCTGGCGTCGCCCCCGCATCGAATGTCCGCTTGCGATCGAACTGCACGAGTGTGACGTCATCGTCGGTCCAATCACGCTGGAGAAACGCTTGGCCGTCATCGAGTTCCGGCGCCGCCTCCGCGTATTCGGTGCCGACGATCCGGCCGACGACGTCCGTATCGTTTTCCCAGGTAAGCCGGTGCCAGACGAGCCAATTCGCTTGTGTAATGAAGTCCTTCTTCACGTCCGCGGGACGCTGGCTGATCCCGACGATGCCGAGGCCATGCTTGCGTCCGCGCTTTCCGACCTTGATAAGCATCTTCCCCGTCTCGTCCAGGCCAGCACCCTCGGGCACATATTCGTGAATCTCCTCGACGATTAGGAGGAAGGGCTTCTTTAGCTTCTTCTCCATCACGAACAAGTGGCGCGCCGTCTCTCGGATGAGGTCCTCCGCCTCGTTATCGTCCAAGTATCCGGAAACGTCGAGGATTATAGGGACATTCCCCTCGAGTGCGAGGCTTGCAATCTTCTCGGCGTGCTCGGGACTCACCTGGATATCACACTCCTCGTCCGCGCCCGCATGGAGAAGTTCGTACGCTTCTTTGAGGCCGTAGTACTCCCCGTCAGTATCGACGATGACGAGTGGGTAGCCCTCTTCGAGCAACTCTTCTGCGATCACGCTAGCCGTGTTGGACTTCCCCGATCCCGACTTGCCCGTGACGAATCCACGTCCGGTGAGGAGTTCGACGACCGGGAGGTCGACCGGCTGCTGATCGTGGTCCTCCCCGACGTGAATAGTTCGGTCCTCGCTCATGCCTCTCTCGTCCCCCGGGGGGCCAATCAGTGTTGCCCGAATCGCACGACGGGCGTCTGACGGTGGGGTTTTATGCGGCGGGCGGTCCTTCGACGAGACATGGCAGACCTACTCTCCGACGACGAGATCGAGGAGCGTCTCCCCAGACACTGGACCCGCCAGGACGACGAGATCGTCCGCGTCTACGAGTTCGACGACTACCTCGAGGGAGTCGCCTTCGCCAGCGAGGTCGGCGAGATTGCCGAAGAGGAGTTCCACCATCCGACGATCGAAATTCGGTATAAGGAAGTCGAAGTTCGGCTCACCTCTCACGAAGAGGGTGGGATCACGGACCGCGATCTCAAGCTCGCCGACCTATTCGACGACCTCCGGTGAGGCCGTGAACACACGGTATCGCTTTGCCGTTACACTCCGGATCGAGGCTGGACCGGAGGATTCCTGGGTCGATCCCGCATCGTTCGAGACCATGTTCTATACGGCGGCCGCCGAGCCCGATCAGGACGGGTGGACGTTGTTCCGTGACCACCTCTGGCGTGGTGAGGTAGCCGACGAGGGACACATGCGTGTGCTCGTCGAAGACGCGCTCGGGGTTCCCGTCGAGCGAGTCGAATTCCGTGCGCTCGAGACTGATCAGGACTATGTGGATGCGCTCCGCGAAGCCATTGCGGATGACCTCGAGGCATTTCGCGCCGAAACCGTCGACGAAGTACTCTCGAAGTACATCGGCAGCGCGATCGAGGTGCGAGACGCGGAAGCGTTTTAGCCGGTCGACTCCCACGTAGAGTCGATGTCGGTCGGGTACGACTTCTGGTTGCTTGATCTCGACGGTACGCTCGTCGACGTCGAATCAGGCTATGCTCGCGAGGTGCTAGACCGGGTCGGCGAGCGAGTGGGCTATTCATTCACGGCCCGCGAAGTAGAGGTGCTCTGGAACGGCTTGACAGGCTCCCGGAATGAATTCCTCCGCGGGCGAGGTATCGATCCCGAACCCTTCTGGCGGGCCTTCCACGAGGAGGAGGATTCCGAGGAACGAGCCGACGCGACGTTCCTCTACGATGACGCTGCCGTCGTGCGGTCACTCGAGGGACCGGTCGGGCTCGTCACACACTGTCAGCGCTACCTGACCGAGCCTGTGCTCGCTCACCTCGACATCGCCGACTGGTTCGATACCGTCGTGTGTTGTGACGACGATCTCGGCTGGAAACCGGACCCTGCGCCCGTCGAACATGCGATGGGTCAACTCGGCGTCGGGGACACGGGCGATGTCGGCGTGCTCGTCGGTGATGGGCCACAGGACGTTGGGGCCGCGTGGAACGCTGGTCTCGATGGCGTCCACGTGACTCGATACGACGACGATACCCGGGGTCACTGTGTGCTTGCCGACCGGCGCGTCGAACGACTCGACGAGCTAGCCTGAGGTATACCTCTGCCTTCGTCCGTTCGGGGGGTGCGGTACCGGGGGCTTTTTCCCGGATCACGCCAACTGACTGGTATGTCGACCCTCCGCTCCGCCCTTTCAGGGCTCCCCGACGGTGTTTTCGCCGACCTCTATGACCGTGACGAGGCGTACCTCGTCGTCATCGATGTACCCGGAGCGACACGCGATAGTGTCGATCTCCGTATCAAGGGGGGACGCGCAACCGTAGACGTTACACGGCCAAAAGATATCCCAGAGGGATTCGAGTACCTCACCGAGGAACGGCCCGTGTTTCTCGACGTGACGTTCCCGCTTCCGCCGGACGTCAAGGAGGACGAGGTCTCCGCAACGATGAACCGGGGGGTCCTCGAGATTCGGCTCCCGAGGCATCCAGACGGTGGCCGAACGATCCCGATCGAATAACTACCCGTGGTCTCGCTCCGCCCGTACTGGCGATTCGTCCTCGTGGTCCGCCAGTTTCTCCCGCTGATTCTCTCTTACCTCCGCGACCGGAACCGGTACATCCTGTTTGGGCGAGGACGAGAGGTCACCAGTGCATCGCGAGTCCGGCGCGCGGAACGGCTGCTCGATTCCTTCCTGACGCTGGGGCCGACGTTTATCAAACTCGGCCAGCTCCTCTCGACGCGGCCCGACATCCTCCCACCCGAGTATATCGATGTGCTCGCGAGCCTCCAAGACGACGTCCCTCCGGCACCGTGGGCCGACGCCCGCACGGTAATCGAGGCGGAATTCGGCTCGATAGAGGAGCGGTTCGACGCCTTCGAGACCGAAGCGATCAGTGGAGCGTCCCTCGGGCAAGTCTACCGGGCAGAGGTAGACGGCGAGCCAGTCGCGGTGAAGGTGCGACGACCCGGGATCGAGGACCTGGTCGAAGCGGACCTCCGGGTCATCCGATGGACGATCCCGATCATCGTCCGACTGGTTGATGAGTCGCGGGCATTCTCCCTCCAGAACCTCACCGACGAGTTCGCGGAGACGATTCGCGAAGAGATGGACTACGTGCGCGAGGCACGGATGCTCCAGGAGATCCGCGGGAATCTGATGGACAACGATGATGTTCGCATCCCCTCCGTCCTCGAATCACACTCCGGTCCACGGGTGATGACGATGGAATACGTCGGTGGGACGAAGATTACGCGCGTCCGCGAACTGGACAACCTCGGCCTCGACCGATCCGCGCTGGCGGAAACGCTCCAACGGACGTACCTCGAGATGATCATCGAACACGGAGTTTTCCACGCGGATCCCCACCCCGGAAATCTCGCGGTCCAACCCGACGGGACGATCGTCTTCTACGATTTTGGCATGTCTGACCGGGTCAAACCATACGTCCAAGAGAGCGTGGTCGACTTCTACGTCGCGGTGGCGAACCGCGATATCGACGGGATTCTCGATACGCTGATCGCCATGGGGACCTTGAGTCCGGACGCAGACCGGGAGATCATGGGCGAGGTGATGCAGCTCGCGATCGAGGACGCCCGGGGACACGATATCGAGCAGTACCGCGTCCAACGCATCCTCCAGCAGGTCGAGGACACGATCTATGAGTTTCCCTTCCGCCTCCCTCGCGACCTCGCCCTCGTGATGCGCGTGGCGACCGTCGTCGAAGGCGTGTGTGTAACACTCGATCCGGAATTCGACTTCATTACCGTCGCGACTGACTACCTTGCAGAGCACGGGTATCGCGAGGAGAGCGCACGACAGGTCGTCGAAGACATCGGAGACGATGTACGCCGAGCAACCCGCGCCTCAATACGAATCCCACCTAAACTCGAGGACGTTCTCAGGAAGGCTGATCGGGGCGACATCAAGGTCACGGCGAAACTCCGTGATCCGGACGATTTGCTGGACCGGCTCGCCCATCGGCTCATCTTAGGAATGGTGCTCGCCGCACTTCTGGTCTCGGCGTGGGTGACATATCCCGACGATCCAGCCCCTGCCGGTGGCGCCCTCCTCCTCTCGCTCGTCGTGGCAGTGCTGCTCTATCGATCGTTTACCAAGCGGCGGGGTGTTCGCACCCAAGCACAGTTCACCCGACAGGCGATGCGCTCGCGCGAGCGGGCGGGAGACACTGATCTCGAACCGAATGCCGGAGCGAAGTCCGGGGAGCCGAGCCTCGGATCTGGGGCGGGGATCGAACCCGAAAGGGACGAGGAGTGACGAGAGCCTTCGGACGGGCGTCCCGTTCGGAGTGGACCGGAGATGGCTGCGAGCCGACTACACATTGAGTTCGTGACCGGGGCGATCGAGAGTCGTGGAACGGGACCTAGTCGTCCGTCTCGCCAACGTGCGTCGGTCGGTGTGCTGCACGCTCGAGGAATTCGTCTGGGAGGGCGTCGACCTCGCCGACCTGGACGCTCCAGAGAGTGGCGTACAACCCATCGAGTTCGAGCAGATCCTCGTGTGACCCATCCTCCACCAGCTCGCCGTCGTCCATGACGAGAATCGTGTCGGCGTCCCGTACGGTGGAGAGCCGGTGGGCGATGGCGAACGTCGTTCGGTCGGCGATGAGATCCCCGAGTGCGTTCTGGATGACGGCCTCTGTCTCGTTGTCGACGTGGCTCGTCGCCTCGTCGAGGATGAGGATGTCCGGATCTTTCAGGATTGCACGGGCGATGGAAACCCGCTGTCGTTGACCACCCGAGAGCTTCACACCCCGCTCGCCGACCTTTGTGTCGTAGCCATCCGGGAGCTCCGTCACGAACTCGTGTGCGCCCGCGATCCTAGCTGCTTCCTCGATCTCCTCGTCGGTCGCGCCGGGTACGCCGTAGGAGACGTTCTCCTTCACGCTGCCGTAGAAGAGGAAGGGCTCCTGGCTGACGTAGCCGATCGAGCCCCGGAGACTCCGAAGCGTGACATC
>CAZEDI010000062.1:0-12831 GCA_964510865.1 uncultured Halobacteriales archaeon | reverse complement strand
AGACCGTATTGAGGTCTGACTGGATTTGACCGATCACGTCTGATACGAGTTCACTCGGCGCGATCGCCGTGTACTCGTACGGGTTGTTCCCCGCCCCGTCACTCTCACGCTTCTCACGCGTGACGATACCTTCAGTGGTGAGTTCAGCGAGCGACTCTCGAACCGTGCTCGGATAGAGTCCTGTTCCAGCTGCGATCTCGTCACTCGTCGATCCTGGATCGGTCCGGAGGAAAATATAGATGCGAGCCCGAGTTTCTGTATCTAATAGCCAGGAAAGCAGATCTACAATCCCTTGATCAAACCCATCTACGGCCCGGGTAGTAGGAGAACGCGGCCCTTCCTCCCCTTCATCGGACTCGTGTTCCTCGTGATCCTCGCTCATGTTGTCTTATCGGGGACAAAAGTGATCCGGCAGTAAAAACCTTCTTACAAGAGGAGCGACCGACACAGGGAATCGAATCCGGACTCCGCATGCACAGTACGCTGATGGCTCGCACCGCTTCCTTCATTGTACATTTCCTGAATCCCTGAAATACCGAGTCGATCACACTCCCGGGTAACGAGTTCACCTAGATCGATATTCCCTATTCCCTCACGTCGAATGAACGAGGCATCGTGGCCGTACCGGATCGCTCGCCACTTGTTCTCATCGAGGTACTCACGGCGGTGGTCGTCCCCCGATACGCCGTCTTCGTATCGTGTAGCGAGGTCAGTTACCAACGCGTGGACATACTCGACGAATGCCATGACCCGATCGGGATCGCGCTGACTGTCCGGTGACCGAATTTCGACCGTTCCGATCCCGGTATGTGGCCGTACGTCCCACCATAGTTCACCTCTGTCATTGATTGAGTCAGTCTCGAGCAGTCGTCGTTCGAAGTCGAGAAACTCATCGATATCAGTAAATGATGTCGGCATGCCAGTATTAGGTAGTCCTTCGAAGATTTTCGCTCGTGCAGACTCGAGACCGGTGTCGAATCCCTCCCAGTAGGGCGAATTCGCGGAGAGCGCTAACATTATTGGAAGGTACCACCGGATTTCGTTAGCGATCCAGACCGCCTTGTCGGCGTCATCGATTCCAATGTGAATATGAAGGCCTGCTGTCGTGTTCCGGTGCTGGGGATACTGGATCCTATCGAGTTGTGCCCGGTATCGGGGTTTCTCGGCATGCTCCAGTTCCCGCCACTTTGCTGCCGGATGTAATCCGGCGGCGGCGATTCGATAGCCATGGGACGCAGCGTGCGAGATGAGTGCCTCGCGGACGTTTACGAGGTTGTCACGGGCGTCCGATATCGATGAACTCGTCGGTGTTTGCGTCTCGATGACGAATGTGAATAGTTCGTGGTCGAGTCGTCCCGAAAGCATCGCAGGTGGTTTGGATTCGTGGACGAGCTCGTTAGTCCCACTCGTGGGTCTGGCCCGATGATCGACGACGAAAAACTCCTCTTCAATGCCGATGGTCCCCATCACATCGAAGGCGTCCGCCGAACCCGCATCCACCACCATCGCCTGGCGATTCTGCCCGGGTCGGTAAATAGTTCCGGGAAGGGCTCGACCGTGCCGGCTTCAGCGGGGCCGGGCAACGACCGCTAGATGGTCATCGTGGAGGGGATCAAGTCGTTCGGTTTCGAGAATTTCATACTCGGCTTCGAGGTCACTGAGGACTGACTTGTACACCGTAGTGGGTTCAGCTGTCACGTCTTCACTACGTGCCTTGATTGCGAGTAGTAACCGTCCATCATCAGCGAGAAACATCCGATTTTCGAGTGCGACCGAGGCTTGATCACGAGTGGCGACGTCCTGAATGACACAATCTAGACTCTCTTCGACGATGTGGGCATAGGTCTCGGGTTCGCGGGCATCTTTCATGAGTGGGAAGAGAGTAGCACGTGTTTCCGCTACGGTGACCAGCTCTCGCATCGGACGTGAAGCGAACTCGATCGCGTAGACTGGACCCGCAAAATCGGTGACATGGCTGACAGTCGTTCCGGCTGCAGCACCGAGATAGAGGACTGCATCTCCTGCGTCGAGACCGGTATCCATTCCTCGGTCGAGCATCGCGCCGAGTTTCGATCGAGTCGGGTCCCAAGCCCGCCAGACGCCCTCGACAGGTTCCTCCCGAATTGGCTGACCTCGCGTAACAAGTTGACGTTCGCCGTCAACTTCTCGATAGGCTACGCCCTCTGGCAGGGTGTCTGTGGCTGGCATTACTCCTCACCCCGTGACCGAATACGGTCGATCCGATCCTCGAGCTCTGCATCGAGTTCAGGTCTGCGATCACCTGCGTAGTGATCGATGCGTGCGGCGATCGTGAGTTTTCCAGCAAGAGCCCGTGCCGCCGACCCTCGTTCCTCGGGACGGGTGTTTCGAACCGCATCGTGCGTGAAGATCACGCCATGTTTTGGCGACGGTGCACGGCCTGCGAGGTGTGCGAAGAGCGCGTCCTCCGCTCCGAGAACCTGGAGTGTCCCGGACGGTTTCTTTGCCAGGTCCTCTAGCCCACCAGCCAGTGAAATCAGGCGTGCAGCGAGGCGTGGCCCGGCAAGTGCAGCGAGGTTTGGTGCGATACGAGGCGTCTCGGACTCGAGGAATTGTGTGAGCTCTTCGCGCTGGTCTTCGAGACCCGCGATGCTAGTAGCGAGGCCGACGATACGCTCCTCGGTCGCTGTCCTTGGCTCTCGAGTGGCGACTTCTCGGGCATATTCACTTCCCCCGCCAGTCTCATCGTAGTAACTGTTTGCCCACTCCGCAAGACGTTCCGCAAGCTCGTTTGATAGTTCGACGACGTCGTCCAACGCGCGGATTGCGTGAACGAGCTGCTGATCGGCTGCCCGCTCACGCTCTTTCGCCATCGAAGCAGCTGTCTGTACGGTGATCGTATGGAGCCGTTCGTAGTACTCTGCCGTGGAATCGACGTATCCCGAATCGACGGCGAGAGTCGGCCACGAGTCGGGCACAGTTGCCCGTCCATTCTCGATAGTGTCCCGTGCTTCCTCATCGTTGTCGGGATCAAGATCCGCAAACCAGCCCCCCGCCGCGCCAGTTCGATCCGTCATGGGTAGTCATTGGCTCCCGACAACGTATATCAGTTCCCCGCGCGGAATGCCCATCGCCGAATAGGTAGGAGTAACGTGGATACCAGTGTACGAATGGGCAGCTTCTGTCAGTGATTATGTTCTCGTATGATGGGAACGACCGGGTCGGTTATTGATGCTATCGTGTCAATATGTACGTATGGATTTCGACGAATTCACCGGGCACGTCCAGCATCGACTCGAACTCGCACATACGGGTGAAGCTGTCCGCGCGATCCGGGCAACGCTCTCGACGCTGGGGCAGAGACTCCAGGAGGGGGAAGCCCACGATCTCGGGAGTTCACTGCCCATGGAGATTGGGTGGTATCTCAACGGTCCCATCCACGAGCACGGCGAACGGTTCGGCTGGGCTGAGTTCGTCGACCGTGTTGCTGCAATCGAACGAATAGAGGACCCCGAAGCGGCCTACCATGCACAAGTCATCATCGATTTAGTCGCTACTGCAGTGCCGGATTCTGAGATCCAACAGGTCCGCAACCAACTCCCCGAAGCAGAGGATGACGAGGACTGGGGGCAACTCTTCGAATTGGTGGACGCCGGGGGCTGGAGCGAAGCACAGGAAGCCCAGACCGGTGGTGGCCCCCAGCAGGAGAGTGAGGAGGAGAGCTAGTCTATTATCGGATCGGACGGGAATGGAATGTCAGCCCTCACGTGGGAGAACGAGTTCTGACCCATCTCTCTCAAACATCGTTCCGAATGGTGCTGAGAGAGTACGCATTCGCTCGTGACTCCATTCGGACGCAGTCTGACTGGCCTCCTGAACGGAGCAGTTGGAGATTTCCGTCGGGAATAATCTAAGTTCTCGAAGTGTCTTTCCCCCGGAGATCGTTGCCCGGAACAGGAAGCTTCGATCGTTTCGGAGGCGATCGTCAATGGCGTAATCGTCAACAAAATCGCCCGTGTCATACAGGATCGGTTGTCCAGTGTATATCTCGATACCTTGGAAGACATGTGCGCTGTGACCGTGGATCACGTCAACACCATTCTCCACAAGCCATCGACCAAATACCTGTACTCCCTCGCTCGGCTCTTCTACCATATTTGGTCCCCAATGCAGTGACGCGACCAGCAGGTCAGGCTGACGTGAACGTGCCCGGTCGAGGGCCGTGTCGACGAGGGTCCACGTTTCATCATTTTTCTTTGTCATCTGCACATATGCGGTACCCGGATCAGTTTCGGACGCAGCATATTCAGGTGTATTATCGGTAAATGAGACGACGACACGGAATCCGTCGAGAGAGACTACTGCTGGTTCAAGTGCTTCGTCCAGGGTCCGACCGGCTCCGGTGTACGCGATGTCCGCTGTTTCAAGGTGTGTCACCGTATCGCGAAGTGCTTCCTCACCGAAATCGAGGATATGGTTGTTCGCTAGCGCGCAAATATCGACACCCGCACGCTGTAGTGCAGAAACTTCCCAGTCAGGGTCGGCACGGAAGTGAAATGGTCGGTACGTTCGATCCCATGGACTCCCGCCGCTCGTCAGACAACACTCGAGGTTGATGATGAGACCGTCAAGTGAACGAAGTCGTTCGAGGAGATCACCCCAGACTGCATCGACAGGACGCCTCCGCTGTCGTTCGTTTACCGTACGACCGAGCATCACGTCGCCTGTCAAACCAAGTGTTCTGGACATATTCGGGTTCCTTGTCCGTGGCGTTGTGTGACAATCGAGGTCGACCATCCCTCGTTGGAGTAGCCGTTCCCACCTGTACTGCCGATCACAGACCGACATGTTCGATGGAATCGGTCGCGGGGGCTCGTCTTTTCATCGTCACGAAGGCATACCAGGCCTCGACAAATATACTCCCACGGCCGTTTCATCGGGACGCCGGACGTGTTCATCTCCCTCGTCTGTAGACAATCCGTTATGATCTCGCGTGATCGGAGGCATCGTCGTCGGACTCGTCCGACGCGTCCGTTTCGTCTGGCGTATCGGGCTCTTCCCGTACCTCATCTTTGATGGATTGGAGTTCCGCTTCGACGTCAATCTCGACAGCCTCATCCTCCGCCTCTGTAGATATTGTCTCCCCACTGTCCCGGGTGTCTCTTTCGAGGCCGTCGCGGATTTCTCGGTTGAGCCGCCTGGCCTCCTCGAGAAGTGCTCTGGCTTCGGGCTCTCGGGGGAGATCCGCATCGTCGAGAGCGGCCGATAAGTCCGCGAGTGTCTCGTCTAGGCGGCTCAGTGACTCCTGACCGAGGTCGACGGCCCGTCTTTGCGCTGTCATCCCTCGTTTCGCGCCTCGCGATGCCCGGAGTACTCTCTGTAGGAGTTCGAGCATTCGGACGTTGGCTTCCAGAAAGGCAATGGCCGCAGGGATCGCAAATTCGTCCGTAAATCGGAGAACCTCTCCCGGACTGGGTGGACGGGGAATCCCGAACGGTCCGCGTGGGGGCGTCCGGAGTTCCTCCGTAAGTTCGTCAATAGTGGATTCGAGCTCCTCGACCCGGTCCGCGAGATCGTCTGTTGATGCGTCCGGGTGATCAGACATACAGATTCGTTTGGCCCCCGAATACAAATGTCTGCGGGCCGATATTCGGCGCTTGCCGAAACCCCTGGATTCACCGTGTTCTAGGCCGAGAACCGGGCTATGGGACTATCGACGGACGAGATTATGCACCGAAGTCTTGACCTCGTCGGCTGGGACGAAGTTCCTGGCGATAGCGCAATACACGTCGCCGGCGATGACCTCGAAACCGCGCTCGTCGGGATCGACCTGGAAAGTCCGGAGGTACAACTCGCAAATAGGGACGGGTTTGATCTCGCTCTCGCCCACCATCCGCCTGGGGGACGATCCAGACTTGAATTTTCACAGGTCCTCGACAGACAAGTGGAGTTGATGACTGACCATAGCGTTCCCCACTCTACTGCAGTAGATGCGGTCGCAGATCTTAGGCGTCAAAGCGAACATCGTGCTCACGCATCCAATTATCGACACGATCCCAGCATTGCGGAATACCTCGATCAGCCGTACATGAATATCCATCTCGCCCCTGACGAACTCGGACGCAGGGCTTTCGTCGACGCTATTGACCGTCTTCCTTCCGAGGCTACAGTCGACGATTTGCGAGCCGCACTCACAGACGAATTTATCGAACTACGGGTCGCCGATACAGATATAGAGACGAGAGTTGGTGATGACGAAAACGAGATCGGTACTGTCGCGGTTCACCACGCAGCGGGAACAAACGGGGGTGCCTCGGTTGCTGAGGCATACTTCGAACACGGTATCGATACAGTCGTTTACATCCATGTCGGGGCACGTGACACGAAGACACTCTGCGAGACGTATGGTGAGGAGAAGAATCTCGTGATAACAGGACACATTGCGAGTGATGCGATTGGGATGAACATCCTGATCGATGATCTCGAATCTCACGGGCTTGCGTGCACGTGTCTCTCCGGGGCCGGAATTGGTCGCGGGCAGCGAAAACGGTGAACGGAAGTCTTTAGTTTAGGTCTCCCTAATCCCGCATCGATGGCAGCGGACTCTCGTCGCGTTGAACAGGGCAAAACGCTCCCTGAGGTTGTTCGACTTCGGACATGTCCCGACAGATTCGTCTTTACCGAGCGGGGAAACGTGGATGGTTGGATCGCCACGGACAGTGTCGTTGACCTCGAACGATAGCAAGCGAGCTACAGAGAATCGAACGAGATGACTATACCGTTCCCGATTGAACGAAGTGGTTAGGCTTAAGCGTCGTGGAACGGTAGCTATACCAGATAGTTACTTCATCAGTTGACTGCGTCTTCCACCACCAGCGAGTCGTCCTCGAGATAGTGCCCGATTTCGTGTGCATGCTCCTCAATGGTAACAAGTCCTTCACGGAGGATCTGTGCCGAGGCGTGGTCTCCGAGTTCTTCGGCGAGTTCGACGTGTTCTCGGACCGTTTCGATAACGTCTCCGTACGCGTTGAGATCGTTTTCGAGCGACGAACGGATGTCAAAGACATCCTCGCCCTCGAACTCGATTGGGCTTGCAGCCGCGAGTGCTTCCGGCCCCGCGACCGGGACACCGTCGAGCGCCTGGACACGCTCAGCAACGATGTCGGCGATTTCCTCGAGCTCCGCAGCCGCATCGCCTAGGAAGAGGTGGAGGTCCCGGAACTCGGCGCCTTCGACGTTCCAGTGGTGCTTCTTCACTTGATGGTACAGTACGTAGGTCGCTGCAAGATCGGTATTTAAGGCATCGACAATCTGCTCTGCCTTCTCAACGTCGAGTCGAAGATCGTTTTCCTCTACGGTACCTGCCGCGTGTCGAACGGTTTTCTGGGTACTCATTCCGGAGTGTCATACGATCGGATCGCCAATAAACATTTGCATCGACAAGAAATGTTCTCCTAATCAGAAAATCTGTTATGGAAGAAGAAACATCTAGGGGTCACTATCGTCAGCCAACGATGGACGACTTCATCCGCAAATAAACGGCTAAACATGCGGGAATTTTCCGAGTGAGCGGAAGTACCCCTTATCGAAGTACCGCAGCTACTTTCTCGATCGGGTGGGGAGGATCGTCACCAACGTGGTCAGCTAATTGCGTCCGGCATGACGCTCCAGGAGCGACGACGGTTTCTCCCGGTGAGTGGTCCACTTGTTCGTACAGAATCCGTCCAATCGCTCGACTCATCGAGTAGTGTTCAGCTTCATATCCAAAGGAGCCTGCCATCCCACAGCAGCCAGAGTCGAGTTCGTCAACGGTATATCCGACACTTTCGAGAACGGAGCTGGCGTGTCCTGCCGTGACAGTGGCCTTCTGGTGGCAGTGGCCGTGGTATATCAGGTGATCTGTAACCTCCCGCCTATCGAGAGTGTCGAGCAGCTCATGGACGTCGAGATATTCACAGACTCCATAGGTGTTCTCCATCACTGATTCCGTTCCATCAGGCGCGGAGCCGGTGTCGGCCCCGAGGAGATCCGCGTAATCCGACTGGATCATCACCGCGTCCGATGGTTCGATAACCAGGAGATCCCAGCCAGCCTCAACCGGCAACGCAACTTCCTCGACTAGGTATGTTGCCCGACGACGGGCGTCATCGAGGAACCCTTTCGAGAATGCTGGACGTCCTGTATCACCGACATCTGGGACATCGACGTGTACCCCGGCTGCTTCTAAGACCTGAACCGTTGCCTGGCCAGTCGTAGGGTGGACATAGTTCGTATAGGGGTCGGGAAGGACCAGCACCCGACGGTCGGTATCCGCCCTGGAAACGCGGGGTCCTCTCGCATCGAACCAGTCAACAAAGCTTTCCCGATGGAACGTTGGGAGAGAGCGTTCTCGTGCAATCCCCATCGTTTTCTCCGCGAGCCACCCAGCACCGGGAACGGAGGTGATCCAGTTGGAGACGGGAGCCAGTGCACTACCGGCTCGGGAGACCCCTTCAACGTTTGCGAACAGACGATCCCGAAATGAGGCGCCGTGACGCTCGTGATGGACATGGGTGACTTCTGCTTTGAGCTTCGCCATATCGACCTCGCTCGGGCAATCCCGTGCACATCCCTTACACCCGATGCAGAGGTCCATGACTTCACGCATAAACTCGATCGAGAGGTCGTCGTCGAGGGCTCCCGACATGGCTCGTCTGAGCATGTTCGCCCTGCCCCTGGTGCTGGTGATCTCTTCGTCGCTCGCGCGAAATGTCGGGCACATAACGCCACCAGTCGGTTCCTGTGGCCCTCGGCAGCCACCACACCCGTGACAGAGTTCAGTCATGCCCTGAAACCCATTCGCGTTTTCCCACGCGAGGTCGGGCTCGAATCCAGCATCGAAGTCATAGTCCGGATCGAATCTGAGATTCTCGGTCATGTGGGTCGGATCGTCTTCGGGGTAGACGACCTGGCCCGGATTCAAGAGCCAGTTGGGGTCGAAAGCCGTCTTGAGGTCGCGAAACGTCTCGAAGAGCTTATCGCCGTAGAGTTTTCGATTCCACTGTGTCCGGGCCCGTCCGTCCCCGTGCTCGCCGGAAACGGACCCACCGTATTCGAGGACGAGATCGGTCACGTCGTCCGCGATCGATGCCATGTGGTCTACACCGCCAGACGTCTTCGTGTTGATGAGTGGGCGGATATGGAGAACCCCAGGGCCGGCGTGAGCATAGAAGCTCGCGTATGTCTCATATCTGTCCAATACGGATTCGACATCACTGACGAATGCAGGGAGGGCAGCCGGGGGAATTGCAACGTCCTCGATGAATGCCACGTGTTTCTCATCGGCCGTCCTGCTCAACAAAATAGGAAGGCCCGACTTCCGGAGTGCCCAGAATCGCTCTCGTTCCGCGGTATCGTGGGCTTCTCGCCCATCGAATGCACGACGTGGTGCGGAGGTTGTCTCGCCCGCATCAGGCCGAGGAACTGCCCGTGTCCGAACATCGCCCACACGGTCCGCGAGCAGGTCTGCGACCATATCCTTTCCCTGGGGTACGGAGTCAGCGAAGAACTCGACGAGGAGAACAGCTCCCGTTCCATCAGGGACGACTGATTCGACGAGCGGCCCGAACTCTTCACTGTCTCGGGCGAGGTCTAAGAGAACGTCGTCGAGCACCTCGACCGCGACGGGATCATGTTCGAGGATCGGTTCAACATCCGCCATCGCAGCCCTGCGTTCGTCGTACGCGAGCAACGCCATCGCCTTGGTTTCGGGTTGTGGGACGAGCGACATTGTCGCCTCTGTCACGATCGCAAGTGTCCCTTCGGACCCTGCGAGGAGCCGAGCCAGGTTGACGCCCCCCGACTCGGCTTCGTGGACGATCCAGTCGAGATTATATCCCGAGACGTTGCGCTTCAACTCGGGATACCTCGATTCGATCAACTCGTACTCCTCGTCGAGGATACGGGCAACTTCGGCATAGATACGATCCTCGAGGTCTCCGTCCGGATCGGCTCGCTCCGCAATGGTATCGAGTCCGACCTCTCCGAACGTGGTAACGGTTCCATCTGCGAGGACGACGTCACACTCCTCGATATACACGTCCGTTTTCCCGTATACGAGTGAGTGAGCTCCCGTCGAATTATTGCCAATTGCCCCGCCGAGTGCACTCTTGTCTCCCCATGCTGGATCTGGGGCAAACATGATGTCGTGATCCGCACAGGCTTCATTCAACGCACCAAGGGTGATGCCGGGCTGTGCGGTCGCGATCTGGTCCTCTTCATCGAGCGCGACAAGTGAATCCATGTACCGAGTGAAATCCAGCACGACGGCTTCATTGACCGCCTGTCCCGCAAGGGACGTACCGCCACCCCGTGGAAGGACCGGGACACCACGGTCGGCGCAGTATGAAACGACAGCTGATACGTCGTCAGTTGATCGAGGGAGCACGACTCCGATGGGCGTGACTTCGTAGATGCTCGCGTCCGTTGCATAGAGTGATCGCGAGTACGAATCAAATCGGACATCACCGGCTATTCGTTCCTCAAGGTCCGCCACAAACCCTGGGCGTTCGATGTCCTCCGAGAGGTAATCGTACTCCGCGCGTGGATCCCCCGCGGGGTCGCCGTCGGAGTCAGTGGCCATGTATGTGACCCCCACGCAGTCGGCATAAATTGACCGGACCCGGCACCCAAGGTATGTCGTATCCGCCTCCTACACACAGCAACAAACGACTGACATGGTGGCGACGTTCGAAAGCCCACTTCACGCGCTTCTCACCATGAAAAGTACCTATCCAATTCATACCATCGATTCCCCATGAAGATTTATTCGTGGGAGTGACGGGATCGGTACTCGTGTAACAGGATACCGACGTGTTTGGTGATTCGACGGACCTGCGAACAATTAAGTCACGGGGTGCCCTTCGACCCGGTATGAGTGAGAACCCGGACGGCGGCCCCCAGGAAATCACGACACTCGTGGGTCGGGAAGTCTACTCGAACAATGGAGTCTTTGTAGGCGAGGTCGAAGATATCCAGTTGAATCTCGACGATGAAGTGGTCACGGCACTCGCGGTCACAGACCTCAACACGGACCTCTTCGGTGACTTCGCGGCGGGTTCTCGTGGCATCCTTGTCCCGTATCGGTGGGTGCGCTCGGTGGGTGACATTATCTTAGTCAACGATGTCGTCGAGCGTATCGCGGAAAGCGACGAGGAAGAGGCAGTCGCGTAGTACCCCGATCTTCCCTTTTCGCGGGAACGTCGCACTTTCGACTAACTGCCGTTCCCATCCACGCCGATTGCATCGAAGAGTTTGGTCTTTACCGCTTCCTCGGCGAGCGTAAGGAGGGTCTCGCGGTTGTCGTCAGACGCTTCCACTCCTGTGAAGATACCGAGTGGGATTTCGACTTCGGCTTGGGTCGAGTGACCGACCGATTCGCCGGAGTCATCGAACGCTTCTTCGAGGACATTTCCGATATTCATCCTGATATCCTTCGATCGGGCTGCGAGGTAAATAGTGTCGTCAGCGATCCCGAAGACTGCGGTCGTGGTGATTCCTTCGAGGTTGAGCAAGTGTTGGGCAGCCTGCGTCAGTGCATCGCGGTCACGGATGAATCCAGCATTCGAGACAAGATGGGATCCTTGGACCTCTCGGTTCTGTATGGCTTCTGCCAGAACGTCGAGTGTCTCGGGTGACATCGACGGGGACTCCACCTGCTCCAGTGTGTCGTGATTCGCAAATGGGTAGAGGTACGCCGCAGCGGTAAGGTCTGCAGGGGTCGTCTCACGCTTGAAATCGAGCGTTTCTGCCCTGATGCCGTAGAGCAGCGCTGTCGCCACCTCCTCGGTCGGCTTAATATCGAACTCCTGTACGTACTTCGTGAGGATGGTCGATGTAGAGGAAACGTTCGTCCGAACGTCCATGAATTGAGCCTCGTACTCCTCGCCGGGCTCGAAGTGATCGATATAGATGTCGACGTCATGATCGAACGTTTCTTCGGCGGTCGAATGATCGACGAGCGCGATGGTATCATAGGCATCGAGCTCGTCTACGTCGTCCATTCCGGTGAGTTCGACACCCAGGAGATTGACGAACGCCCGGTTCTCCTGGTGGCCGACTTCGCCGAAGTAGAGGATGTCCGACTCAACATCGAGATGGGACGCAATTGCTCTAAGGGCAACCGCGCTCGCGATAGAATCGGGGGATGGGTTATCGTGGGTGACAATCGCGAGAATCCCATCCGTATTCTGGATCACCTGTGCTAGCTGGCTTGCTTTGTGCTCGAGTTCTCCCGATTCAACCGCTCTCAGCGCCGAATCAGCAATTACTTCGGAAGGATTGATCACGACATCCGCACCGAGCTCCGTGAGTTCCTCTGCCGAGACTGGATCGCTTGCCCGCACAACGACGAACTGGTCCCCGCCGGCGTCGCGGATATGTTTGACTGCGGCTTGATTCGCCTCGATGTCAGTCGAGAGTACGAGCACGACATCGCGGTCTGCTACGGTTTCTTCGACTCCCTTGTCACCGACGTCGGCAGTTTGGGCGTTGAGATCCTGGTCGCGAAGTGCCTCGACGCGCTCTTCGTCCTTATCGAGAATGAGGACATCTTGCCCGCTGGCGACGAGATCCTCAGCAACGGCGTAGCCAACGCTGCCACATCCGAGGATGGCATAGCTCGACATCGACGACGTCGTCACCCGTCTCTCGCTCATCGGGGGGGCTTCAGGTCGAAGCGCCTTAATCCCCACTTTTTGCTCCTCAGGGGAGAATCGGCCGAACGGAAACGTATTTCAGGACACACCGGCAAGGCGACATCGCGGGCCGGTAGCTCAGCCAGGGAGAGCGACGGACTCTTAATCCGTCGGTCGG
>CAZEDI010000061.1:0-13165 GCA_964510865.1 uncultured Halobacteriales archaeon | reverse complement strand
GCCGCGGTACTCCCCGAACACGGTCAACGCCTTCTTCTCGTAGGCATCCACGATCTCGACCATTTGCCAGACCGTCACGGCCACCAGCGCGAGCACGAGGACGCCGATGATCGCGAGCGGCCCGCCGAAGATCTGGAGCGGGAACAGCGGAACCATACCTCATAGTCCCCGACGCCGCAAGAATAAACGTTGCCCCTCCGCCGACAGAACTGTCGGGATGGCGGTGTGATTGCTGGCCCGAAACACCCGTCAGGATTGATCCAGTTCTGCCTCGGTATCGTCGAGCTCGCCACTGCGGGAGAGTTCACGGTCGATGTCGTCCTCGACCATATCGAGCGACTCGACGGTGACCACGTTCCCGCCACCTGGATCGATCACCAGGACCTCCGCACCTTCGGGGATTTCGCCGTCGACTGTTCGGGCGGAGTAAAAGGGATTGAACCCGCCGTTGTCGAGCTTTACCTCCCCGCTCGAGGCGGTGACGCGCTCGGTCACCCGCCCCGTTGCACCCGTGAGGCTCGACGAATCAGCCGTCCGCCCCATTCCGGAGCCGCCGTAGATGTCGAATTCACGGTACACGTACAAGGTCACGAGACCGACAACCAGGACGACTCCGGCGAGGGCCAGCGGACTCGCGAACGGGGGAAAGAGGAGTCCGATGACGCCTGCCACGAGGAGCGCGACCCCCGGGACGACGAAGTGCGCCCCCGGGACGATCGCTTCCGCGATGGATAACCCTAACCCCGCGATCACGAGGAGGAGCGGAAGCGAATCCAGGAGCAGCGCCATGGTGGAGATCAGGAGTGGAGGGGTGTTAACAATTCGGCTGGGACTAGAGTACGCCGCCGACCCGGAGAATGGCAGCGATGCTCACCAGGACCCCGAGCAGGACGAACGCGACATTTTCCGCTCGCGGCCGTCCCGGTTTGATCGGACGCTCGAAAACCACCCGGTCCTCGGACCCGTCCGGTGTATCGGACATGTATAACGTGTTGCAGTCAACGACACAAAAGGCCTGTCGGGTGAGCCCTCACCGAGCCTGGTGAACCGAGGTTCGCTGCCGCACGTCACCGAGGTATACCACGCCTCGATCACCGTCCAGCGTCACGAGATCACCCGTCGGCACGTCGGCGTCGAGCGCCACGCCGCTCGCCATTGGGACGCCGAGTTCGCGCGCAACCATCGCTGGATAGCCGGTCATGCCCGAGCGCTCGTGAATAATGCCACCCAGGCGAGAGGCGTCTCCATCGAACTCGCCTTCGAAATCGTCGGGAAGCCAGAGAATCGCCCCCTCTGGTACCTCGGAGAGATCGCCCGTCGTCGAACGCGCGAGGGGGCCTGCCGTCCGTCCAGGGACGATCCCTCTGCCAACACCCAACGTTTCGGCCGCGACATGGACTTTGAGGGTATTCGTCGTCGATCTATCGAGATCGGTCATCATCCCGGAGAGGACAACGACTGTATCGCCGCTCTCGACCAGCCCGGAATCGAGTGACGCTGCAACGGCGTTTTCGATGACCCTCGATGGACCCTCCGACCCGAGGGCAGCGAACTGGGCGGTTACGCCCCAGGAGAGCGCGAGCTGTCGGCGGATCTCGTCGTTCGGCGTGGCCGCGACAACTGGCACCGCGGGCCGGAACTTGGCGGTCTTGCGCGCGGTGTACCCCGACTCGGACGCGACGACGATCGCCGTTGCCCCGACGTCGCGTGCGAGGTAGCGCGCGGACCGGGCCAGGGCGTCCGTGCTCTGTGCCTCGGACGGTGGAACACGCTGCTCGGCGAGCTCGTCGTACTCCGCGCTCCGCTCGATCTGTCGGACGATGCGATCCATCGTCTCCACGACCCGGACGGGATGGTCGCCGACGGCAGTCTCGCCGGAGAGCATGACCGCGTCCGTGCCGTCGAGGACGGCGTTTGCCACGTCCGACGCCTCCGCGCGGGTGGGACGTCGCTGTTCAACCATGGAGTCGAGCATCTCGGTCGCGGTGATGACGGGGACGCCATTTCTGTGACACCGCCGAATGATGCGCTTTTGGATCAGCGGAACGTCCTCGAGAGGGCACTCCACGCCGAGGTCGCCACGAGCGACCATGATCGCGTATGCAGCGTCGATGATCTCATCCAGGTTCTCGACCGCGTCGGCGCGCTCGATCTTGGCCACGATCGGAATCTGGACGTCGTGTTCTTCGAGGACTTCACTCACCTCGAACACGTCGTTCGCTGTGCGGACGAAGGAGGCCGCCACGAAGTCGACCGGTTTCTCCGCCGCAAGCGCCAGGTCCCGGCGATCCTTCTCCGTCACGACGTCGACCCCGAGGTCGACGCCCGGAACGTTGACGCCTTTCCGGCCACCTAGCTCGCCACCAGCGTCTACGTATGCCTGGACGACGTCCCCCTCGACCTCACGAGCGGTTGTCTCGATGCGGCCGTCGTCGAGCAGGATACGATCACCCGGCTGGACAGCGCTCAACTCGAACGACACACCGATTTCCCGGGACGTCGCTGTCTCGCCCTCCACGAAACGGATCGTCGATCCCTCCTCGATGACGACGGGGTCATCCACTGGCGCAGTCCTGACCTCGGGCCCTTGCAGGTCGAGCATCGTTCCCACCGGTTCCGGGACCGCTTCGTCCACCGTTCTGATCTGATCGATGAGTTGGGCGCGGGATTCGACGGTCCCGTGACTGGCATTGAGCCGAGCGATCGCCATACCCGCGTCGGCGAGCGCCCGAACCGTCTCCCGATCATCCGACGCCGGGCCGAGCGTACAGACGATCTTCGCGTGCCGCATCGCGTCAGGTTGCATACCCCCGCTACGGCACCCGGAAGGGAAAAAGGAGTGGGACGGATGCGGGAGGGCTCGAGCGTCCCGCCGGTCGGACGTCCGCTGCGCAGTCTCCGTCTTACGTCGTTTCCGACCGAGCATCCCATCGTCCCACGAGGTACCCGAGTACGATGGCGACGGCTCCCAGCGCTCCCCCGAGGAGGAGGTACCCCCCGACGACCTGGCCGAGATCCATCAGGAGGAGGCTGAGCGCCAGCGGGAGGACGAAGACGGCCGCGCCGAGCAGGAACTCCCCTCGCCGACGCTCGTGGAGTGACGATCCGATGAGGGTCGCCCCGCCTACCGAGAGCGTGAATGGGACGAACACGGGATAGGTGTCGGCCGTCCCGTAGACGGCGGCGGAACCTGCGTACACGACTGCTGTCGGGACAATCGGGACTAGGAGAAGGTGGAGACCCCACGGCGCCCTGACGGACCGTCGCCGGATCACCAGCACCGTCCCGGCACTCGCAAGGAGGGTGAGGACGGCGAACGCGACCGGCGGAAGGAAATTCCACCCGCCGTCGGTCAGGTGGACCGTCGGTGTCGCGGTGACGGCGAGTGGAGCCACGACCATGTGACCTACGTGATCACGGCGGGGCCACAAAACACCGAGGGGCGAACAGGCGTGCTCGCCGCCTCACTACTGCACTTTCGTCCCGGGCGGGCTGTCGCCGTATGTCGTGAGCAGGTCCGCGTCCTCGCCCGCCGCGAGCAGCATACCGTTGGACTCCACGCCGAACAGCTCCGCCTTCTCGAGGTTCGCGACGACGATTATCTTCGTGCCCGGCAAGTCGTCGACGTCGTGGAGCTGGCGGAGCCCGGCGACCAGCTGGCGCTCCTCGACACCCACGTCGATCTGGAGGCGCACGAGCTCATCCGCTCCCTTGATGGGTTCTGCTTCGAGAATTTCCGCGACGCGGAGATCGAGCTCCTGGAAGTCCTCGAACGAGAGACGGTTCGTCGCAATCGGTTCGAGATCGGCAGATGCGGATTCTTGGTCCGCCGCGGACTCGTCGTCACCGTCCGTGTCAGTCGCCGCTGCCACGTGTTCCGCTAATTTCGCGTTCAGCTCCTCGACGAGCTCGTCCTCGATCGGCTCGAAGAGCTCGTCGGGCGCATCGAATGCTGCGGGTGGTGGATCGAGGGCAGCCTCGAGTTGAACGTCGTGGACCGATCCCTCCTCCCCGAGTTGCGTCCAGAGGTCGTCAGCAGTCCCGGAAAGGGTGGGCGAGAGGAGGACGGCGACTGCCTTGGTGAGCTGGACACAGTCCCGGAGCACCTGTGCCGCTGCCTCCTCGTCCTCGTCGACAAGATTCCAGGGTTCGTGGCGCTGGATGTATTCGTTGCCGAAACCGGCCAACTGGACACCAGCCTGTGTGGCTTTTCGGGTGGAGTAGTCATTGATCGCGGTCCGGAACTCCTCCAGGGCGGTGTGGATTCGATCCTCGACCTCCTCACTGATGCCATACGCATCGTCTCCGTCGGAGTCCAGACCCGGCGTTCCGCCCCAGTTACGGTGGGCGAATAGGAGCGAGCGGTAGGCGAAGTTGCCGACGTTGCCGACGAGTTCCCCGTTGACCCGTTCCCGGAAGCGCTCCCAGGAGAAATCGATGTCGTCCTGGAACCCACCGACTGTCGTCAGGTAGTAGCGCAGTAGGTCAGGATGGAACCCCTCTTCGAGGTACTCCTTCGCCCAGACGGCGCGGTTACGGCTCGTCGAGAACGCGTCGCCGTCGAGGCTCATGAACCCGCTCGCAACGACGGATCGTGGTTCGGTATAGTCCGCGACATGGAGCATCGCCGGCCAGAAAATCGTGTGATGCTGGATGATGTCCCGCCCGATGACATGAACGATCTCACCGGTTTCTTTCCACGCCACCTCCCAGTCGTACTGGTCCGCTCCCACCCGTTCCGTGTATTGCTTCGTCGATGCGATGTATTCGATCGGGGCATCCACCCACACGTAGAGGACGAGATCCTCCTCGCCGGGATAGTCGAATCCCCAGTCGAGGTCGCGCGTTATGCACCAGTCCTGTAACCCGTCCTCGATCCACTGTCGTGGTTGATTTCGAGCGTTTGCGGTCCCGTCGAGCCTATCGAGGAACGACGAGAGGTAATCCTCGAGATCGGAGACACGGAAGAACTTGTGGTCCCGCTCGCGGTACTCCGCGGGATTGCCCGAAATCGTCGAGATCGGGTCCTCGATCTCGCCGGGCTCGAGGTGGCGCCCACAGCCCTCGTCGCATTCGTCACCACGAGCGTGGGCACCGCAATAGGGGCACGTTCCTTCGACGTACCTGTCTGGCAGGGGCTGATCGTCAACCGGGTCCCACGCGACCTTGATCTCTTTCTCGTAAACGGCGCCCTCCGATTCAAGCGTCTCCACGATTTCGAGGGTGAGGTCCCGATTCGTCTCGTCGTGGGTGTGCCCGTAGTTGTCGAAGTCGACGTCGAACCGAGGGAACGTCTCCTGGTACTGCTCGTGCCACCCCAGGGCGAACTCTTCGGGATCGATGCCCTCCTGAATTGCCTGCACGGCGATCGGGGTGCCATGCATATCCGATCCACAGACGAACGCGGTCTGCTGTCCGAGCGATTCGAGGGAGCGACTGAACACGTCGCCGCCGACGTACGTCCGGAGGTGACCGATGTGCAGGTCGCCGTTCGCGTACGGCAGCCCGCAGGTCACCACCGTTGGATGGTCGGTGGGAAAGTCCTCGTGGGTCATACTGTACAGTGCCTCCGTTGCAGGGGTAAATCCGCCGATTTGTGGTGCGCGAGTCGTGTGTTCTGCATAGGTATCGAGTCGGTGTCGGGGGGATGTTCGACCGTGTCGCTACAGGCGTACTCCTGTCGTGCCGGGATTCGCCTCCGCCGAAAACCGTTATGACCGGCCGACCGGCGGACGTTCCACCCAGCTAAGCGGGGGCACCGCTACATACGCATCGAAGGAAGACGAACGATGGCGGGACCCGTGGGAATCACGGGGAATAGTTTCCAGGACGCGGAGAAAAATCTTGCCACTCATCGTGGCCTCAAGCCCTCCTGGACCAGACGATCAAAGGACCGTCAAGTCTTCACTCGGGGTGACCTTGGCACTCGCGGGAGTCGTATCAGCAGCCCCACCCGTTCGGGACTGATCTCGGCGATGCTGTTTTTGTCAATGGAACCCGAGTCGCAGGCGATGGAGGAGCTCGAACAGGCCGTCACGGCGCGGCTCGACACTGTCGATCCCGAGACAGATGATCGTGACCCCATTCGAGTGTTCACCTTCTACAAGGACCGCGTCCCAGCCCCCGCGCTCTACATGGAGGTCGTTGTTGACAATCGCGACGTCTCGGTGATTGCGCACAATCTCCGGTACTACGAGTACGCAATGCGCCGCTGGCACACGGGATTCCTCGAAGCGATCATTCTGAACGAACTCCACGAGGTCACACACTGGGCGATGACGGACGACGAACGCGACGCGCTCGACGAGCGGAGCCGGGAGTACGCCCTCCCGGACGGATACTGGCTGAACGGGACGCTCCTGGAGCTCATCGACTGGATGGATGGTGGCGATACCGCGGTGTTGGACGGAGGTTTCATCGGGTGGCGGCATGTGCACCGTCGCCTCGCCTGGTCGGTCAGACGGGCGCTTCCGTTTCTCGACCCACGGTGACGGGTCGCGCCTGCCTGAAGGGGACGCTTTTTAGGGCCGCGCGCGAGCCCTCCAGGTGATGACGTACGAGCGCGTGGCGGACTACACCGATCGAACTGGCGAAGGACCACTCTGGCACCCCGACGAAGAACTCCTCTACTGGGTTGACATCCCCGAGGGCGAACTCTACCGATATGATCCCGAGACGGCGGAGTCCGAACGGGTCTATGAGAGCGATCCGATCGGCGGGTTCACCATCCAGGAGAACGGGGACCTCCTGCTCTTCATGGCCGACGGCGCTATTCGGACCTGGAACGAGGGGATTCAGGAGACGCTCTATGACTCCATCCCCGAAGAGGAGGGGTCGCGCTTCAACGACGTGATCGCGGATCCCGACGGTCGCGTATACTGTGGGACGATGCCCCCAGGAGGCAACCTGTACCGTCTCGACACGGACGGACGACTGACCCACCTCTTCTCGGGCGTCAAAACCTCGAACGGAATGGGATTTACACCCGAGCTCGATCGGATGTACTACTCGGAGACCGGCGCGGAAACCGTCTGGGTCTTCGACTACGACCGCGAGACGGGCGACCTCCGGAATCGCGAGGCGTTGATCTCGACCGACGGCGGCCCTGGCCGTCCCGACGGGATGACGGTGGACGAGGAGGGCTACCTCTGGGTAGCCCGCTGGAACGGCGGCTGCGTCGTACGGCACGCCCCGGACGGACGCGTCGTCGATCGGGTGCAGTTCCCCGCTCGGAAGGTCTCCTGTATCACCTTCGGAGGCCCGGACTACACTGATGCCTACGTCACGACCGCGACCGGTGGTGGACCCCGCTCTGTCGAGGGTGATGGGGCCGGCGCGCTGTTCAAAGCTGATCTCGGCGTGGGTGGCGTCCTCGAGTTCCGGTCCGACATCGACGTGTAGTCGCTACTCTCACCGATCCGCACGTCTGTATGTTCGATGTGAATCCTACCCAGGATCCGGCAGAAGGCACTCCTAATAGATGCGCGGAACCGAACCTGCGAAATTGTGCACCGTATTCCGCACGCCGGCTCTACCAGACTAACATCATCGTGGCGGTAGTGCGGTAGGTAGTTCATCTATAAGTGGACAAGAACTTCGACAATGATGACACAGATTCGGAAGGTAATTCCGATACATGTCTTTATTTCCCGCTATTTGTGCGTGTAGCTGATCTACGGGAGTGGAGCCTGCATCTATTGAGATCGGTTCACTCCTTAGTGAGGACGACCTTCCGAGCCTCGTAATCTTCCACGAAGGCACCTGGGCCACCGACTGTGATGGTCCCCTCGTCGGCCTCGAGAACGAGAGAGTTTTCGACCGGGAAGTAGTTGCTGGCTGGTTTCACGATATCCTGGCGGACTTTGGTGACCCGCCCATCGATAGTCCGATACTCTCCGTCTTCGAACGCCGGCCGGGCCTCTACCGAGGCGGTGAGCCAATCGTCTTCCCGGAGGTGCAGTTCTGCATGGAGAACGGCCTCACGGAACGTCTGAAACGTTGCTGGGAGATCCCGAGGGCCGACGTGGTGGACTTCAGTGGCCATTGGCCAATAATTCCCGAGGAACGATCCTGACAGAACCGGAACGAGCTCTGGTTGTGCAATCGAAATCGCTCGCATGTCGCTGTTCGTCCGAGCAAGCATATCAACCGGCGCGACGAGCCCATACATACTGTCGACTGCCAGAATCATAGGGACGTGCTCACGCCAGACACGCACCACCGAAGCAACTTCCTCGGAGACATCGATGTCAGTGGAATGTTCACCATTGCTACCAGTCAGCACGAGTAAAACGAGGACACCACGATCGACGGCAGCGGTCAGTTCGGCCTCGATCTCCTCCAGCATTTCAATCGGCAACGACAGTGTAATCTCCTGTTCAGCACGCTCGACGAGCTGGGCGAGTCGCTTCTGGACGGTTACTTGCGTTTTGACGACCTCGAACTGTTGGACATCGTCTTCGGTTATCGTGAATAAATCGTTTAATGCGGGCCGAAGTGTGTCGAGGGTAGTGTTTAGCTCCGCAAGCACCTGATCCGGTGGCTTCGCTTCAATTGTCGTGGGGACGATGTGGTCATTAACTTCGACGAACCCTCTTTTTTCGAGTTCTTCGCTGATGCTGTAGACGTAGCGTTTTGACACACCTGCGTCCTTCGCAATAGTGCTCGCTTTCGCTTCGCCGTGGCGGAGGAGTGTCAGATAAGTGACTGCTTCCTTCTCGGAAAGTCCGAAGTCCTGAAGTCGTGTTTCTATTTCGTTTTCGTCCATGTTGAATCGTATTCGTTGATAGGTCGTGGGTGCAAGCCGATGCTAGATTAGAGTTGGGCTTCTTGTTCGGGGACCTGCAGGTTCCCGTTCCATAGCGATTCGCCCGATTGCTGGTCGAACAGCCGGAGCTTCTGTTCGTCAAACGTGATGGATATGTCGTCTCCCGGTTCCGGATCAACGTCTGCCTCGACGCGAGCAATGAACTCGTCACTGAGGGAGAGATAAAGATAGTTATCGCTACCGACCGGCTCGACAACTTCCACAGTCGTGGGGACTGCCTTCTCGCCCTCCTCAGCTGGGTGAACATGCTCAGGACGGATACCCATCACGAGCTGCTGACCAGGTTCGATGGTGAGTCGGTCTCGATATGCATCTGAGAGGTGGTATTCGAAGCCGGAATCCGTGGCGATGGTACCCCGGTCGGTGAGTTCAACGTCGACAAAGTTCATGCTAGGCGAGCCGATGAACCCGGCGACGAAACGATTCACAGGATGTTCATACACGTCTGTCGGGTGCCCGACCTGTTGGAGGCTTCCATCTCGTAGAACCACGATTCGGTCACCCATCGTCATTGCCTCTTCCTGGTCGTGGGTGACATATATGGCGGTGATGTCGAGTTCATTTTGAAGTCGTTGGATTTCCGCTCGCATCGTTGTTCGCAACTTTGCGTCGAGGTTGCTGAGTGGTTCGTCGAAGAGGAATACCTCTGGTTCACGAACGATCGCTCGTCCCAGTGCGACGCGTTGTTTTTGGCCGCCGGAGAGTTCATCGGGTTTCTGATTGAGGAGTTCCTCGATGTCCATCATCTCGGCGGTTTCCCGGACTTTTTCGTCACGCTCTTCCTTCGGGAGATCCGTGCTCATTCGGAGTCCGAAGGCCATGTTTTGGTGGACCGTCTTGTGGGGGTACAGAGCATAGTTCTGAAACACCATTGCGACGTCACGGGAGCGTGCGTTCTGGTCAGTGATGTCCTCATCCCCCAGCAAAATTCGTCCGCGTGTTGGCATTTCGAGCCCGGCGATCATCCTGAGTAACGTCGTTTTTCCACACCCGGATGGGCCGACGACGGTCACGAATTCGCCATCCGCGATCTCGAGGTCGAACTCGTCGACAGCAATAATGCGTCCGCTATCGAACTCCTTTTGCAACTCCTCGAGAGTGAGGCTAGCCATTAGCATGGTGTAATCGACGGAGGGTGATAACCTTTTCTGGATTTTGGATGCGTTATTTCTTCGTTTATTCCGCCCGAGGGCCCCGTACTCTACGTCCACCGAGTGGTAAGGGCGGCTACGGGTCAATTTCCCGAAGTACATTATGGTAATCTATCACATACCCGAATCTATTAATAGATGAAGTTCTAATTCTTCACTCATTCACACCCATGGTGAATCGCAGAACAGTCCTCAAGGCCGCAGGCGCATCGACCACGCTCATTCCCCTCGCTGGTTGTCTCTCAGTCAGCGAGAATACAGACACGCCCGAAAGCGGCGGAGAACCAACCGATACCGGTAATGGAGAACCGACCGGGACAGTCAATGAGCCCACCGCAACCCCAACCCCCGAACCCGGCGAAGCCTTGCTCTGGCATAGCCGGACCGAGGCCGACGAAGCAGAATTAGAAGCAGATATCGAAACGTTCCAGGAGCAAACGGTCCACTCCATCAATCAATCGAAGATCGCGGACTTCGTGTCGAAATCGAATAGTGCCATCCCAGCCGGCGACGGCCCCCACTTGTTCGAGTGGGCGCACGACCTAGGTGGCGATTATTGGGAGCGTGGGTTCTTAACCGACCAATCCGACGAGGTCGACATCGACCTCGAATCGACCTTCTCAGCCTCCGCTGCCACCGCCGCTACATGGAACGACCACCTGATCGGCCTGCCTTTCGCCGCTGAAACTGTGGGACTCATCTACAACAAGAACCTGGTCGACGAACCCCCGGAGACACTTTCCGAAATGAAGTCGATCATGGAGGAACATCACGATCCGGACAACAACCAGTATGGCTTGAGTTACAATATCGACCCATACTTCATTAGCGCGTTTCCCCACACGTTCGGCGGGTTCTACTACGACGCCGAACAAGATGAGCTCGGACTGACGATGTCAGAAACGCTGCGCGGGTTCCGCGTGGTAATCGATGACCTCTGGCCGTACTCCCCGAACGACCCTGGTTATGACCCGCAGGCTGCTGTCTTCGTTGACGGGAATGCCCCATTCGCCATCAATGGGCCGTGGTTCATCGGAAGCCTGGAAGACACCGATGTCGATCCGGGCGTGGTGGTCATCCCAACTGTGGATGGCAATCAGCCGAAGCCCTATACCGGTGTCCAGATGATTTACTTCGCAAAAAAGATGGCTGACGGACTCGAAGCGAACGCAGAAGCAGGCCGGACATACGCGCAATGGTACACCACCAACGAAGATGTCCTCCTCACCAACGCCACGGAAAGCGGGTTCATCCCGGTCCACAAAGACGTCGCCGCGAGCGACGAACTGGGCGAGATTACGAAGGGCTTCGCATCGTCGGTTGCCACCGGCCGTCCGATGCCAGCACACCCAAAGATGCAAAGTGTCTGGGGCCCTGTGGGAGACGCATTCACGAAAGCACTCAACGGTAGCCAGGATCTCGAACCCGCGATGTCAGAGGCAGAGTCCATCATCCAAGAAAATTGGAATAATTAGGCGATGAGCGCGGTCGATTTCGCGAAGCGCTTGCGGAATTTCACGATTCCCCGGTTAGACGACGAGAACAAGCCACTGCTGCTGGTCTTGCCGGGCTTGATTGCCTTCTTGACGTTCATGTTTTATCCGGTGCTGTACACGGTGTATCTGTCGCTGACAAACGCCCGGCCGGCGAATCTCTTCAACCCCGAGCGAGCGATGGAATTCGTCGGGACTGCCAATTACCAGCAGATTCTCACGGATCCCCAGTTCTGGAATTCAGTCGGGGTGACATGGCTCTTCATGGGTGTGAGCGTCACCCTGAAAGTTTTGCTCGGGCTCGGCATCGCGCTTGTGCTTACCCACGACCGGGTTCGCGGTAAACGCTTCATGCGGTCGCTTGTCATCGCTCCAATGGGGTTTCCTGGGATTTTCACGATCACGATCTGGGCCGGCATCTTCAGCCCGGCCCGATTCGGCCTCGCAAACCAGTTCATAAGCTGGCTCGGGGATGTGATTCCATTCCTCAGTGGTGATCCGATCGCCTGGATGTCCGAGCGGTGGATGGCTTTCTTCGCGTACACCATGACGGAGGTCTGGCTTGCCTACCCGTTCATGGTCATTATAATCGTGAGCGCACTTCAGAACGTCTCAGATGAACTCCTCGACGCGGCTAAAGTCGATGGCGCAAGCTACCTCAACCGGATCCGCCATGTGGTGTTGCCCTCGATCAAACGGCCGCTGCTATTTGCATCGATCCTCACAGCGGCAGCCTCGTTCAACCAGTTTCTCATCCCGTTCGTCTTCAACAGAGGGGGGCCGGCCCGACAGAACGAACTGGTCATCGTGTATGGGTATCGTGAAGCGTTCAATTTCAACCAGTACGGTGAAGGCGCCGCCGTCATGCTTGTCGCGACATTGTTCATCGGCGTCTTCATGTGGATCAATGTCAAGAAAGGCCGCCTGGCAGAGGGGGTGAACGAACCGTGAGTCTACTTCGGTCAATCGCGAAGAGCGTTCGGGAGGACATTGACGCTGGGTTGGAAGCCCCTGTCGATGCCTATCATGAAGCTGTTTACGTTGCCCAAGGGATGCGAGAGGGGACGATTAGTCCGATTCGTGTCGCAAAAACAGCTGTCGCCACGCTGGTTGCGGTCGGTATGCTCGTTGCCCTGTTGTTCCCCGTCTACTGGGTTGTCAGCTGGGCGCTGAGCGGCAGCGGCGCAACGTTGTACTCATCTGAGGGATTCACGCTGATTCCCAGTGACTTCTCGTTCGAACCATTCTTGTGGGTGATCGGTGACGTAGTCATCTCAGGGCACACTGTCAGCGTCAACCTGGGTGGGTATACAGTCTCGCTATCAACGCCAGAACTCGTGCTGTTGGACAATGGCATGGAAGCACAGTCTGACTTCCAGAAATATCTCTCGAACAGCATCTACGTGTCCTTTTTCACAGTTATCTTCGCAATGTCGTTCATCGTTCCGGCCGCATACGCGCTGTCCCGGCGGAAGTTCATCTTTCGTCGAAAAACGCTCTACCTATACGTGCTATTCACGCAGGTCGGCGGAGGACTCGGCATTGCTGGACTGGTTGCGCTCTTCGCATTACTCAACCAATTTGACCTCGCGCTCGAATCGTGGATTACCGCTGATGTCCTGCTTATCGGTGGGCAGAATCCGCTCTGGCACGTCGCGAATTTTCTTGTCGACCATCCGACGCAGCTAACTGTT
>CAZEDI010000060.1:0-13679 GCA_964510865.1 uncultured Halobacteriales archaeon | reverse complement strand
GTGGTCGCCCTCGACACGATTGCCACGAACGTGGTCGCCATCGCGGTCCTGTTCGCCCTTGCAACTAACTTCGGCTCGTTCGTCCTCGTGAGCCTGGTTCTCGCGATCATCGGTTTCGTCAGTACCGTGACCGTAGCCGACTATGTGACGGAGGGGGACATCATTTCATGACCGCAGAAGCTGCAGCTGGTGTGGGTGTCGTCCGTGCCGGTATTGTGACAGTACTTATCCTCGTCGGCTCGTTCTTCCTGGTCGTCGGCACGGTCGGATTGCTCAGGCTCCCCGATGTCTACAACCGCTTGCATGCGACGAGCAAGGCGACGACGCTCGGCGCAGCGTCGATATTCCTCGCAGGGTTCGTCTATTTCGGTCCCGGAGGCAATGGTCTCACGTCCCTCGTCGGGATCCTCTTTCTGTTCCTGACAGCACCTACAGGAGCGCACATGATTTCGCGTGCGGCTGAGCGTATGGGCGTGGAGATTTACGGTGGATCGGTTTGGCCGCTCGAGCGAGAGGCACCGAGCGAGGAAGAGTAACACAGTGTGGAAACCTGATTGCCTCTTGTTTGATACGGACGCGGGGATTTCCCTGCACTGATATCTCTCGCCTGTCGATCCCGAACGTGGACATCACCGCCATTGATGTACTCGATGGCTACCAGGGGGTGCGGGCTGAGATTGGTGTAACGGCACCCCCCGCGAAAGAGCCATTAGAGACAGGGATACGCACCTCCTCAGGCTGGTGGATGGCGACGATATGATGCGCGAGTTACCACCTCTGCTCGCCCGACGTGGTTAGTCGGAGTCGAGTAATCGATCCCGTGCACGTTTTACGGTCCGAAATTCTTCGGTGGTGCCTCCTTGGTCAGGGTGGGCTGCCTTGATCTCTTCTCGAGCTGCAGCCCGCACTTCGGCTTCCGTCGCACCGGGAGATATATCGAGGATCGCGTATGGAGACCGACATCCACACTCAAGACACCGCATATAATGAGTCGGCAACACGGCCCCACACTCTGGACACGGGACTGTAGATCGACCGTCCGCCGTCTCCTCGGCAGCTGCGAGTGCAAGTTGCCTGAATCGCTCGACCTCACGGCCGAGCCGCCTGAACAGGCTCATCAGTCGATAGATGCAGGTACGATAGGATAAACGTTGGCCGGAATCCACGGAGACTGTTTTCGCGAAGCCTGTCGTCCTCTGCCGTTCGGGGACTGCACGAAACCCATCCCGTTGGATTTCTTCGTTCCTCCGCGTAGAGTCTCGCCATGAGTGGGACGGTAGAATCGCCTTCTGCTTCTCCCGGGAACGTGCCGGTACCGGTCGAGACGTAGTTACTCGATTATGTCCATTCTTCACGAAGGCAGTAGTGAGTATCGGTCACTACGTGGATAGCATGGAGGAGAGTTCTCCGGCGATGTGCAATCCGAGATCGTCCTTCGATCCTTCGAAGACCGATACCTCCTCCTCTCGGACAAGGAGGGCACGCGTTGTTGCCTCGCCCATTACACTCGCATCGTTGGCGACCACGAAAGAGAGCCCAACTCGATCGAGGACATTTCTGGCTTGCGTGGTCAGTGTATCGTCATCTCCATCCGTCTCCGCTTTGAACCCGACGATCGGCAGATCTGGGTGATCTTGGCGAACAGTATCGATCAACTTCGGGGTGGGCTGAAGATCGAGCGTAATGTCCTCGCGACCGGATCGGATTTTCCCCGGCTCGGGATCGACTGTATAGTCCCCGATCGCCGCAGCAGAAACCAGCACGTCAGCGTCTTCGACGGCCGCGCGGGTGGCTTCGAGCATGTTGGCAGCCGTCGCGACACGCCGAAGATCGGCATAGTGGACCGTCTCATCGACGCCACGCTCACCGTGGACGAGCGTGACTGATGCACCTCGAATATAACACGCCCGTGCAACTGCACGTCCGGTTCGGCCAGATGATCGATTCGTGAGGACGCGGACAGGGTCGATTGGTTCGGCTGTTGCCCCGGCCGTGACCACCACGTGGCTTTCTGCGAGCGGAGATGGACCGACTGCCCGGGCCACGTCGAGGGCGATGGAATCAGTGTTCGCGATTTTTGCTTTCCCCTCTTCTATCCGTGGGTCTACGAATGAAACTCCCCACGACTCGAGTTGACCGATGGCTTCGAGTACGCCCGGATGATCGTACATCGGTTCGTGCATGGCTGGGGCAACGACGAGAGGAAGGTCAGCCCCGAGTGCGGTGGTGGCACAGGTGGTCACGGGTGTGTCGTCGATCGCAGCGGCGATTTTCCCGATCGTATTCGCGGTCGCAGGAGCGATCACGAAGACGTCCGCCCATTCGTCGTCGCCACACAGAGCAACGTGCTCGACAGCGCCAGTGATCTCGGTCACGACGTCATTGTCTGTTGCGTATTCGATCGCCCACGGGTGGACGATCCCGCCGGCCGCGTCAGTCGTCACCGCCCGGACGTCGGCTCCCCTGCGCCTGAGCTCGTGGGCCAGCTCCACGACGCGGACCGCGGCGATGCTTCCCGTCACGCCCAGTACGACGTTGACCCCCGAGAGCATACCCACGCATTCACTCCCCGATGCTTAAAAGGTCCCACTCGTGACCCGGTATATGGTCTCTGGAGCTATCCCGCCTGGTCACTCCAGATGGTCGCTATCGTGTCCCTCTCGTGTTCGACGTACCCGCCGTGATAGCACAGGGTACGCTTGACGTCACGGTCTGCGAGGGTGCCGATCGAGTCGATCGCCCCCGGCCAACCGGCGTCGAGGAGCAGGACGCCTCGCTCGGTTTCCACTGCCGCCGGGTGGAGGGTCACCTCGCGCTCTTCGAGCTCAATCGTCACGGGTAGTGCGTAGACGCCGTCGACAAGTTCCATGCCACCAGCGCTATCCGGAGCCCCGTATCTCTGTCCTTCTACCGGAGCCCTCGCATCCCTCAACTGGCAGTCGAGACGACCTTGATCACGTCTCCTTCCGTCAGCTCGTGGTCTTCAGAAATCCGCCGTCCAGAACGGGCGTCCACCGCGTGGAGGTAGCCCTCTCCGATGTCGGAGTGGACGGCGTAGGCGAGGTCGTGGGGGGTCGACCCCTGCGGGAGCAGGTGGGCGTCGGGGAGGACGTTCCCACGCTTGTCCGTCCACCGACTCTCGTTCTCTACGGGGTAGACGGTCACGTGGTCGAGAAGGTCGTACACCGCGTGATTCAGTGCCGCCTGCACGCCCGTGCCGCCATTCTCCCGCATCACTTCGCGGATCCGCTCGAGACCCTCCCGTTGCTCGTCACTCACCGCGCCCACGATCTCGAAGTCCTCGTCCCCCGGGTCGTACTCGACCACTCCAGCCTCCGCGGCCCGCCGCAGGGCGAGCTCTCCATCGGCCGTCGCGGGGATGACGGGCTTGTCGACCTCGCGGAGCCGCTCGAGGTTCTCGGGCGGCGCGACGTCCGCCTTGTTCGCGACGAGGAGCAGTGGCTTGGTCCGGCGCCGGAGTGCCTGGGCGAAGTCGAATCTATCCTCGTCCGACCACTGGATCGGGTCCTCGGGGTACTCCACGCCACGCAGACAGGCGGTCACGTCACGCTCGCTGGCACCGAGCCCGGACATGACGTCCGTGATCGCCTCCTCCAGGTCGAAGTCGGGGGAGCGCGAGCGACGCTCGATCGTCTCCCAGTTGTCCGAGACGATGCCGGCGAGCCACTCGTCGAGCTCTGACTCGATGAAGTCCACCTCCTCGAGCGGGTCGTACTCTCCCACGTCGATCGGTTCCCCCTCCTCGTCAGTCGCGCCCGCGGCGTCGACGACGTTCACGATGGCGTCGGCGTCCATCAGCTCGTCCAAGAACTGGTTACCGAGGCCACGGCCCTCGTGGGCACCGGGGACGAGACCTGCCACGTCGTACAGCTCCACCGGGACGTAGCGCTTCCCGTCGCGACACGTCTCGTTCGCGCAGCACTCTTCGCGGTCTAGACACGGACAGCGAGTGCGGGCGTAGGAGATCCCCCTGTTCGCGTCGATGGTCGTGAACGGGTAGTTCGCCACGTCGACGTCGGCCATCGTGGCCGCCTGGTAGAACGTGGACTTGCCGGCGTTGGGCTTGCCGGCTAGCGCCAGGGAGAGCATACCCACTCTTCTCCCGAGTCGGGGAACTGCCTTTCGATCACCGCAGGATCGAATCACGGTGGCAACTCGTGTACGGTGGTCGAGTCTTCCTCGATACGGCCCGAACGGGGACTTCCGGGTATCAGTGATCTTCCGGCCGGCCGACGTCCCCGAGCTCCCGTCCTAGTCCCAGCGGTGGTCGTACTCCGCCGCGAGCTTTGCGTTCACGAAACGATTGACGGTGTCGAACAGGACGAACGCGTTCACCACGGCGATCGCGAGGCCAACGATCGTCGTCGACCGCGTCGTGTACCCGACCACGACCCACGTCAGCAATCCCAGCACGGTGGCCAGGACCAGGAAGCGCAGGGAGACAGGAACGGTCGAATCACAAGCACTCCACCGTCGCCCTGTTGTAACAAACACGCCGTCGCGTCACTCCGGCGCACGCTCGGGTCGACTGCCCAGCCGCATCTCGCCCCGTGCACGGAGTGTTCCATCGACCTCGGCGTCGTTCTCGAGGTCGATGTCGCCGCCCGAAACGTCCCCGAGGACCAGCGCGTCGTCCGCGATTCTGACATCGCCGCGTCGCGTCGTCACGTCGCCGTGGATCTTCGTCCCCGATCCCACGTGGATATCCCCCTGGGCACGGAGCGAGCCGAAGAGGTTGGAATCCTCGCCGACGTCGATCTCCCTGGCGCGGACGTTCCCATGGAGACGGCAGTCGTCGCCGATGCGTGCCGGAGTAGAGACGCGCCAGGCGTCGTCGGAGACTTCGCTGCTCCGGGGGATGACGAGGGGCTCAACGTCTACCTCGTCGTCCTCGAAGAGCTCCGAGACGACTTCCTCCGCTGCCTCCTCCTCGCCGACGCGAAGGAGGTGTGTGAGGTACATGAAGAGGAAGACGATGGTCGGCATCGGGTTGCGGATGAGGATCTGCCCGTTCGCTTCGAAGCGCTCGTCAATTTGCACGTCGTCACCGATGTCCAGGTTCCCCCCGACGACCAGTCGTCCGCCGATGTGGACGCGCTCACCGAGGTACGCATCCTGTCCAACAAGGACGTTTTCCGCGACATCGCACCACATATCGAGCCTGCAGTCCGCCTCGGCTTCGATCCCTCCGTCAAATTCCACGCGCTCGCCGGCGAGGACGTTCCGCGCGCGAACACCGAACTCGACGGTGCTTTGACCCCCCACGAGGACGTCTCCTTCCGTAACGAGGTCGTGTTCCTCCGCAGTCGTCCCATCGGGGACAACGAGTTCGTCGAGCGGATCGGAACGAATCGACACAGGAACTCACTGTTGTCCGCCGGTCTTAAACCCCGCGAGAGTGTCAGACGGGCGTCCTGCGGATCGAAAAGCGCTTGTCCGCACCGTGGCCACTTTCCCTGTATGACGGTCCTCTCCTTCGACGATGCGGGTGTCGATGTCGTCTATGAGGGTACGGAGTTCCGCCTCGAGCGCGACCTGATTGAGGAAGCTCTCCAGAAGTCCTACGAGGATGCGACGGATCACGAACTCCTCGCGATCATCGAGGCCGACCCGAATCTCTCAGGAGAACCGCGACGGATCGGTGACATCCTCGAGTCGTCCTGATTCAGGGTATCATTGCGAATAGAAAATAGGGAATGCCGAACAGAACTACCGTTGCTATAGTCAGGAGCAGGAAATAGGAGAGGACGGTTGCGACTGCAGCAGTGACAGTCGAGCGTTCAGCGAGACGCACATTGCGGAACGCCATATCAGAGACTCGGTGGGATGTGAGTTAACTGTATATGTAAATCGGGTATCCGCCCGTCAGGCGAACGTTTTCGAGACCTCGTCCGACTCGTCGGTCTGCTCGATTTTCCGAATGGCCTCGCGGAAGTCGGTCATGGTGACTTCCGTGCGGTCCTCCCGGATCGCGAACATCCCCGCCTCCGTACAGACCGCCGCAATGTCCGCTCCCGATGCACTGTCCGCTTCCGTGGCTAATCGGGCGAAGTCGACGTCGTCGGCGATGGTCATGTCGCGGGTGTGGATGGCGAAAATGCGCTCGCGGGCTTCTCGCGTGGGCTTGGGCACTTCGATGAGCCGGTCGAACCGGCCCGGACGCAGTATTGCTTCGTCGAGCATGTCGAAACGGTTGGTCGCGGCGATGATGCGGATGTCGCCGCGTTCTTCGAAGCCGTCCATGTTCGAGAGTAACTGCATCATCGTGCGCTGGACTTCCGCGTCGCCCGAGGTTTTCGATTCCGTGCGTTTCGAGGCGATCGCGTCGATCTCGTCGATGAACAATATCGACGGTTCGTGTTGCTCGGCGAGATCGAATAAATCACGGACGAGGCGAGCGCCTTCGCCGATGAACTTGTGGACGAGCTCGCTGCCGGCCATTTTGATGAACGTCGCGTCGGTTTTCGTCGCGACGGCTTTCGCCAGCATCGTCTTGCCCGTCCCCGGCGGGCCGTGAAGTAACACGCCCGCGGGCGGTTCGATGCCGACGGCTTCGAACTGGGCGGCGTCCTCGAGGGGCATTTCGACCGCTTCGCGGACGTCCCGGATCTCGTCGTCGAGCCCGCCGATGTCCTCGTAGGCGACGTCCGGCGACTCCTCGACTTGCATCACACGGGCACGGACATCTGTTTCATCGTCGAGCTGCTTGACGATGGACAACGAGTTGTTGATCGCGACTCGGTCCCCCGGTGTAAGCGAATCCTCTACTTCCTCAGTCACTTCGGTGAGTGCCTCTTGATTGTTGCCGTGCTGTTTCACAACGACCCCGTCGTCGGAAATCTCTTCGACGGTAGCCACGAACAGTGGCGACTGTTTGAGTTTCTTGTTCTCGTGGGTGAGGCGCTCTAATTTCTGTCTGTATTTGTTGTTCTCCGCGTTTGCATCCAACAATTCATCGCGCATATCCTCGTTCTCTTCCTGCAACGCGTCGAGTCTATCCTCCAGGGCCTCGATCTTGTCCTGGAGCGACGCCCCCTCCTTGTAGGGAAGATCGGCGTCGTCAACGGCATCAGTCATCAGACCTGCCTAAGGTTGACGTTCATAAGAGGCTTCGGGTCACCCACCGTATCGAGTTAGAAATACCGTGTGTCCGCTCGTAGCCGGAGAACCCATAGACGACAGGCACCTCTCGAATCAAAACGGGGACGACACCACACAATTTCGTGATTCGTCCGACGTGATGCTCGAGACTTATGGGATTCTTCTCAGTAATACAGATGAAGGGGAAATATTAATACACTGTATCCGATAGATGTGTCCACGTATGAGTACACCCGACTTCGCGGAGCCGACAGAAACCGGGGATGCGGAATCCCTGGGGGACCTTCCACCGAGCGCAAAGCTTGTCGCAAAGGTCCTTGCATATGACGATGCGCTCACACAAAGCGAGATCGCAGAAGAGACACTCTTGCCACCCCGTACAGTTCGATACGCGCTTACGAGGCTCGAAGACATCGGAGCAGTCGAGTCCCGCTTTTCATTCTCCGACGCACGGAAGCGGCTGTACTCGTTGACTGTCGACTTCGAATAGATCGCAGTAACTGATTCACTTCCGCCGTGGGTGCCGAACGGCTTTACGTCGTGATGGTCTATAGCTGTCCATGACGCGGGTGATACATACAGGTGACACGCATCTCGGCTACCGACAATACCACTCACCCGAGCGTCGCCAGGATTTCCTCGCCGCGTTCGAGACCGTTATCGATGATGCCGTCTCGGAGGACGTCGACGCGGTTATCCACGCGGGAGATTTGTTTCACGACAGACAACCCTCACTGGTAGACGTTCACGGCGCAATCGAGATCCTCCGGACACTTCGAGACGCCCACATTCCGTTCCTCGCTATCGTCGGAAACCACGAACGGACACGAGACCAGCAGTGGCTCGACCTCTTCGAGACGCTCGGTCTCGCCACTCGACTCGGTCATACTCCTGTCGAACTCGGCGATACCGCGTTGTATGGACTAGATTATGTTCCTCGCTCGAAACGGGAGTCTCTCGACTATGACTTCGAGCCGACCGATGCCGAGCACGCTGCACTCGTTGCCCACGGACTGTTTGAACCGTTTGCGTATGCTGATTGGGATACCGAGACCGTACTTTCCGAATCGAACATCGATTTCGATGCGATGCTCCTCGGTGACAACCACGAGCCGGATCAGGCAGAGGTAGGAGACACGTGGGTAACCTACTGCGGGTCGACCGAACGAACCGGGGCTGACGAACGGACGCCACGGGGGTACAACGTCGTCGAGTTCGGCGAGCAGGTCTCGATTCGACGCCGGGGACTCGATACGCGTGAGTTCGTGTTCTTGGATGTGACGCTCTCGTCAGGTGAAGGGAGCGAACACGTCCGTGAACGGGTCAGAGAAGTCGACGTCGAGGACGCGGTCGTGATCATCGGGATCGACGGTGATGGCGAGGAGATCCCCGTCGCACGCATTGAGGAGTTCGCAACTGACCGCGGTGCGCTGATCGCCCGCGTCACTGACAGACGAGAGTTCGAGTCGGCGGAGGCCGGGGACATTCAATTTGCTGATCCGGATGACGCAGTTCGGGAGCGTCTCCGCGAATTGGGACCAAGTGAGGCGGCCCTCGGCCTTGACGAGACGATCCGTGACAGGACGGTTGCCGATTCGAATGTTCGAGAGCGTGCAACCATGCATGTCCGTGACCTTCTCGAGTCCGACCCCGACGCGTTCACGTCAACTGCAGAAGTCGCGATCCAGACGAATGAGAGCGATTCACCGGACGCGAACGTGGCTGCGCGTGTCGATGACGGTCCGAGTGCGGATCACGTGGAAACATCTCAAGAAGAGGCGAGCGCGGCGTCCGAACCGACGACCGAGGGACCCGTTGCTGAAGCCTCAGCCGGCAGTAGTGAAACCGACTCGGCAGCGAGCGACGGAACGGCGTCGGATGACGGTGCCACAGAGGACGGTCAGGTGACGATGGAGGACTATCTGTGATACAAGAGGTGACACGATGCGGATAACGCGAGTTCGACTCGAGAACTTCAAACCGTACGGTGAGGTCGATACGAGGCTCGATCGTGGCGTAACGGTCATCCACGGGCCGAACGGGAGCGGGAAGTCCTCGCTGCTGGAAGCGTGCTTTTTTGCGCTGTATGGCGCACAAACGCTTCCCGGGACACTCGAGGATGTTGTGCGGAATGGCACCGAGGAAGCGGGAATCGAGGTGTGGTTCAGCCATGCGAACGTAAACTATCACGTTCGACGACGTGTTCGTCTGACCGGAGGGCGAGCGCAGACGGCCGAGTGTAGCATGGAGACTGATGGAGAAATCGTCGAGGGAGCCCGGAACGTCCGTGAACGGGTACATGACTTGCTCCGCATGGATCACGAAGCGTTCCTCAACTGCGCCTATGTCAGACAGGGTGAGGTAAACAAGCTGATCAATGCGACACCGACGGACCGCCAGGCAATGCTCGATGATCTCCTTCAACTCGGTGTCTTAGAGGAGTATCGGGAACGGGCTGGGGATGCCCGACTCGGTGTCGAGGATATACTCGGGGAAACACGGGGCAGTCTTGAACAGCTCGTCAGTCAGATCGAGGAAAAAGAGGAGAAAGGCCTTCACGCTCGGTTGAACGATCTCGAATCTGATCTCGCAGCAGTCGAAGAAGAAATCGAACGGTACGAGGCAAATCGCGAGGAGGCCGAGGACACCCTTGCAGATGCCCGAGAGATCATCGAACGCCACGAGGAGCGCCGCGAAGAGATCGAGACACTCGATTCTGCCATCGAAGACTTGCGGAACGCGATCGCCGAGACCGAAGAAGAGCGGGACGAGCTCCAGGATTCGATCCGCGAACATCGTGATGTCGTTTCGGAGTGCGAGGACGAACGGGACGAACTCCTTGCTGACACGACTCTCGATGAAGCCCGTGTGGGTGCGATCGATGCTCGACGTGAGGAACTCGAGACGAAGGATGACGAGCTCGCAGAGCGGTTACAGGAGCTCCAAATCGAGGTAACCGAGCAGAAGAACAAGCGGGAGTCGCTCCTCGAAGATGCGTCCGATCTCGAGTCGGATGCAACCGAGAAGCGGGAGAAGGCGGCCACCCTTGAGGAGGAGATCGAGGCCGAGAGGGATACCGTAGCCGAACAGCGGGACCGTCTGTCCGAACTTGCGGAGGAAATCGAGACGGAACGGAACCGGTTCGAGGAAGCCCCGGTCGAGTTCGGTGAGGCATCGACCCTCCGTGACGAACGGGAGAGCGAACTCGACGGTCTCCAGGAAACTATCCAGGACGTCCGAACGGATCTCGAGCGAATCCAGTCGGAGGTGGAGCGGGCGGACGAACTACTTGCCGAGGGCAAGTGCCCAGAATGTGGCCAACCCGTTGACGGGTCTCCCCACGTCGACGGCATCGAGGAGGACCGGAAACGCGTGACGGAGCTCGAGGAGGAATTGGACGCACTCAGAGAAGAACGTGACGAACTCGCCGTCGCCATCGAAACGGCGGAGAGATTGTGCGAGGCTGAACGCGAGGTGCGTAGTCTCCGTGACACGCGCGAGACAGTCACACAGCTTCTCGAGGAGAAGGAGCAATCACTCACCGAAAAGCGCGAGCGGATCGAGACGGCCATCGACGATGCAGCGGCCAATGAGGCAGACGCCGAATCGAAGCGTGAACGGGCGGCGGAACTGGCAGACACCATCGAGGAGTATCGCGAAGAGATCGCAGAGTGTAACCAGAAGCGATCGAAGCTCGCAGATGATATCGAGCGCCTCCAGGCGCTGGCAGACTCCGTCGAGACTATGGACGAGGCGAAGAGCGAAATCGACCGGCTATGCGAAAAACGCGAGTTGTTGGCCGAGCGGAACGACGAGCGCAGGGAGACGCTCGCCGAGAAACGGGAACAGCGACGCGAACTCAGGGAATCGGTCGATGAAGATCGACTTGAGGAGGCGCATGCCGAACAGGAACGGGCGAGTGACTATTTAGCGGATGTCGAGTCGACGATCGAGGAGCTGCACGAGGAGAGTAACCAGCTGCGGGATGACATCGGAGGCGTGCGAAACGAGATCGAGGAACTCGAGTCGCTTCGTGACCGACACGGCGAACTGGAGGAACGCGTCGACGCCCTTGCATCACTTCACCAGGAGACCGAGGAGATGGAGGAGATGTATGCTGACCTCCGGGCCGAACTCCGACAACAGAACCTCGCGAGCTTGGAGCGGCTGCTTAACGAGACCTTCGACCTCGTCTATGGGAATGACGCATACGCCCGAATCGAACTGGACGCGAACTACGATCTCACGGTGTATCAGAAAGACGGTGAGGCGCTCGATCCCGAACAGCTCTCCGGTGGAGAGCGCGCGTTATTCAACCTCAGCCTTCGCACGGCGATCTACCGTCTACTCGCGGAGGGAATCGAGGGTGCGGCACCGATGCCGCCACTCATTCTCGACGAGCCGACAGTGTTCCTCGACTCGGGGCACGTCTCACGGCTCGTCGACCTTGTGGAGGCGATGCGGGAGATGGGGGTCGAACAGATCGTGGTTGTCAGCCACGACGACGAACTCGTCGGGGCTGCGGACGACGTGATCGCGGTAGAGAAGGACCCGACTACGAATGAGTCACAGATCGAGTCAATGGATGCACTCATCGCCTGACGGCTGGGGTGCAATCACCCAAAACATTTCTCTTGCCTCAGGGGCCGACATGTCCGCGCCATATCCTAGTATGGCGGTGAATAGCGTATCGGCATAGGATGCCATCTACATAACTCGAGGAGGGGGAACTGTTCGAGAGGCTGGAGGACGAAATCACGAACGGAGTCGATCGAGAACGTCGCGTCCTTCAGCTGAAACTGTGTATCCGCGCTCGCCATTCACATCGGTTTCTTCGATCAGTCCCGCAGCGCGAAATTCCCCAATAAGACCGTGAAGATCGCTTTCACACAGGTCGTACTCCGTGAGGAGGGCCCGAACGCTCATCGGACCTCGCGAATCGATCTCTAAGAGGAGTCCAAGGGCACGGCTGTCGGGGACGGAGGTAACCAGACGGCGCACTGGAGCCGGAACTCCCACTGCGGCAGTTTCGAGTGGGGAGCGATCAATCCGTTCGAGTGAGTCATTTGAGACGTAGCGCTCCTCGCCGGTTTCGGGATCGCGAACAAGGCTTGATTCAGACGAACGTTTGAGGAGCAAGTACCGTGTCCCATCCGCTGTTTCGACAGTTTGCATGGTTCTCAGTCTTGCCCCCTTGAGAGATGATGGTCGGACGTCCGGCGATATCGAATATACGCTGCGCCGAAGAGCAGGACTGCGAAGAGGAGCAAGGCCTCGGCAACGGTTGACCAACCCTGGAAAATCACGAAGAGTATGCCGATTGTCAACGCGAGGATCGCTGCATTAAGAACGAGTACAAGCGACCAGAACGCTCGACGAAGCTCGGGCGGCGCATCGGAACCATCAGGTACGTCCACACCAGAGATCGAGTCCTGCTCGTCGAGCACGGTATGCTATCGGATGGCGGTGGCACACAAGAAGTATTCGCCTTTTCGCCTCACGCAGCTTCTTCGATCGGATACGCGACCGACGACTCGATCCAGGCAAGCGGATTCGCCGACTCGTAAAGCACCGTCCCTCCATCGATCTCATAGGCCTCCACGGGCTCCGCGAGGTCGGCTGATTGCGGGTTCGACACCTCCAGTCGCGAATCGTCGCCATTGGTCATGGATATGTGGTGTGCTAAACCATAACACGTTATATGCTTTTCTGTCGGGGTGAATCTGGCGTGATTCCTGTGCGGTATTTCCGATCGGGAAGGTGCAATCGCGAGGATTTTTACCGCCGCCCGCCCAGATTCTGCCTAATGGAACAGCAGGAGCTGTCTATCTTCTCCGGGGAAGAGGCACGCCCCGATGAGGAAGCTGAAGCAGTCGCCGGAAATGGGGGAGGGTACGGCGATCATGCAGTCGTGGATCCCGAATCGGAGCGCTATCCCGACGTCACCGGGACAGTTGAACTCGCGGTAACGCAGGTGGATTACACGATCGTCGGCACCGGCGACGAGGAGCGTCCTGTGATCCACGTTTTCGGTCGAACCGCCGACAACGAACTGGAACACGTTCGCGTGCACGGCTTCCAGCCGTACTTCTATGCACCGACTGACTCGATCGACGAGTCCGACCTCGCGGATCGTTCCGGTATCGTGGGGTGGCGTGAGAAAGACGAGGATGGAGAACCGTATGAGAGCATCAGGGGTGAGCAGCTGACGAAGATTTTCGGCCGAACCCCCCGGGACGTCGGCGAAGTCCGGGATCAGTTTGACCACTACGAGGCGGACATTCTCTTCCCCAACCGGCTCCTCATCGACAAGGATATAGAAAGTGGAATCCGGGTGCCCGAGCGGCGGACCGATGATGCCATCGATGTACCCCATGAGGAAGTCGAACCCGTCGATGCGAATGCGGATCTTCGCGTGTGTACGTTCGACATCGAAGTCGATGACCGACGGGGGTTCCCAGAGGACGGAGAGGAGCCAATAGTCTGCATCGCGAGTCATGACTCCTATCGAGACGAGTACACCGCTTGGCTCTATAACGCGCCCAATGCCGAGGTCC
>CAZEDI010000059.1:0-14184 GCA_964510865.1 uncultured Halobacteriales archaeon | reverse complement strand
AGTTGTGCCCGAGAATCACGACATCGTTTCCAAGTTCTTCGAGGGCGGCTTCGATCCGCACTGTCCGTGTTGCCTCGTCCAGCTCCCGGTACTCCGGGGGGAGTTGCTCGAGGTTGTCGTATTTGAACAGGCTCAGGTCCGTCTCGAATGTGGCTGTTTCCATTTCTGGCACGACGTATCACCTACGTACTCTGAGTCTACGGAACACGTTATTGAAAAAGATTTTCTTTCAATCAGCTGTTGTGGAGACACGGAAGGAATAGTACGACGAACGAACGCGTTAGGTTCAGCTGGGCAACAAACATTGGTAGTGCCGACGTTGCATGGATCTACCAGCAGACGTTTCAGGCCACCAGGTGAAAACAGTACTACCGTACAATGGCTAGTGAGCGAATTGACGAACTCGTCACTTCCCTCACAATCGAGGAGAAGATCGCATTGGTCCACGGAACGGCCCCGACAGAGACGAGTGGGGCCGCAGGATATCTTCCGCCAATCGATCGACTCGGTATCGGATCAATTCGAATGGCGGATGGGCCCCTCGGGGTCCGTCTCACCGAAGCAACTGCATTCCCTGCGACGATCGCCCTCGGGGCATCGTTTGACGTCGATCTCGCCGAACTATTCGGCCGGTCGATCGGTGCCGAAGCACGCGCGAAAGGGATCGACGTCCTCCTCGCTCCCGGTTGTAACCTCGTCCGCGTCCCACAGTGCGGTCGGACGTTCGAATACTACGGCGAAGATCCTACACACGATGCGAATCTCGCCTCCGCGACTGTCGAGGGCATTCAGTCCCGAGGCGTCGCTGCCACGGTGAAACACTTCGTGGCGAACAACCAAGAGACCGATCGTGCCGACGTGAGTGCCGAGGTGGACGAGCGGACCCTCAAGGAGCTATATCTGCCCATGTTCGAGGCCGCAGTCGATGCCGATGTCGCATCGATTATGGCGGCTTACAATCGGATCAATGGTACCCGCGCGACTGAACACGGGAGACTTCTCACTGACGTCCTCAAGACGGAGATTGGGTTCGACGGTCCCGTCATGTCAGACTGGTGGGCGGTCCAAAACGGACGTGAGGCCGCGAATGCCGGCCTTGATTTGGAAATGCCGGGTGTCGGTGCGATTGATGCGATGTGGATGGCGACCGGCCGCGGGACACATCTCAGACAGCTCGAAGAACGCTGGCCCGATGGCGTACTTGGCCCGAACGAGATAACCGGTGTTCTTCTCGATTGGTTGACGTCGTCAGGGATGCCCGTCGCGGAACCGTCACGCTTCGCACGATCCCTCCCAGATGCTCTGGCGAGTGTAGACCTCACCCGGCGTCGGCTCGACGATATGGTCCGGCGTGTCCTTACCCTTCACGAACGGGTGGGCGCGCTCGACGGAGATCGGGCTACCATGACGGTAGACTATGATATCCATCGTGACGTCGCCATGCAGATCGCTGTGCACGGTGCCGTGCTCCTTCACAATGACGGAGAGGTGCTTCCCCTCGATCCCACAGCCTCCGTCGCTGTGATCGGGCCCAACATCGACGAGGCAAAGCTGGGTGGTGGCGGGAGTTCGGAAGTCACGCCGACTGAAACGGTGAGTCCTGTCGCGGGAATCCGGAATCTATCCGACGGTCGTGTCATCGTTGAACGGGGCCACCCACCGATCACGCAGACTTCGATGTTCACTGTCGATCTGGACCCGATATCACGTCTCGGGTTTGGGTCTGGAAAGACGGCACATGTAGACGCTGCCCGCGGAGCTGCCGCACAGGGTGATGCGGCAATCGTGGTCGTCCAGGATGACGCAACCGAAGGCCGGGACAAGGAGTCGCTCTCCCTCCCCGGAGAACAGGATCGACTCATTTCCGTCATCGCAGACGCGGCTCCGCGAACAATTGTGGTGCTTCAGACAGCTGGACCGGTCGAAATGCCGTGGGTCGATGCGGTGGACGCCATCATCGAGATGTGGTATCCGGGCCAGGAAGCGGGCGCAGCGCTCGCTGCTATTCTCTATGGGACAGAAGACCCCGGCGGGCGTCTTCCAGTTACGTTCGCTTCAGCTACAGGCGACTATCCGGCGAATTCGACTGCGCAATATCCGGGTATCCCGGGACCTGCTGGCTATCGGGAAGCTTCCTACGAGGAGGGGGTATTCGTCGGATATAGACACTTCGACGAGCGAGGTATCGACCCACTCTTTCCGTTCGGTCATGGACGAAGTTATACTCGATTCGAGTACCGCGATCTGGATGTCTCGATGGGGGAGACCGGACTCCCGAAGAGCATCGACGTGACTGTCACAAACACGGGTGACCGTCCTGGCCGAGAAGTTATACAGGTGTATGCCAGCGCGGCCGACGGGAGCAGTCAGCGACCACCCCGCGAACTCGCGGGGTTTGCGGCGGTCGACCTCGCTGAAAAAGCAGAGCGAGTAGTCACGGTCCCGATTGCAGACCGCGCGTTTTCGCACTACGATGATAGCGACGGGGAATGGATCACAGAACCCGGGGAGTGCACGATCCTCGTGGGACGGTCATCCCGCGATATCCGTGAGCGTTCACGTGTCATCCTGGGCAACCGATGAGAACACTGGGTGTCCGTGGACGAAAGCCCTTAGCCGTCGCCCGACGGAGCGGCGGACATGTCTGATCCGGAATCGTTGGCCCGACACGTCCGTGAGGGTGACGTTCGTCTCCATGAACTCGAGGAGCACGCCGACCCGGAGACCGCGGCATCTGCTCGTCGACTCGTCGTCGAGACCGAATCCGACGTCAGCTTGGACGCACTGGCGACATATACGTTCCCTCCCGCGGAGACGGCGGGGAATATCGAAAATCTCATCGGTGGAACGCAGGTCCCGACAGGGATCGCTGGCCCTATTCCAGTCGAGGGTGGTGAGGCCAACGACGAATATCTTCTCCCGCTAGCCACGACCGAGGGTGCACTTGTCGCCGGCGTAAATCGAGGGTGTTCTGCTGTTACATCGGCGGGCGGGGCGACTGCACGGGTGATCGAGAACGGAATGACGCGCGCGCCAGTATTCCGAGTTGCTGGAGTCGAAGAGGCGGTCGAGGTGGCCAACTGGGTCCGCGAAAACGACGGTCGCCTCGCAGAGCGGGCAGAGTCGACGACCAACCACGGGGAACTCCTGGAGATCGATCCGTACATCGTGGGCGATGCGATTTATCTGCGCTTCGTGTACGACACCAAGGATGCGATGGGGATGAATATGGTCACGATCGCAACTCGTGAAGCAGCCGAACTCCTCGAGGAAGCGACGCCCGCGTCGCTCGTTGCACTCTCAGGCAACCTGTGTTCTGATAAGAAACCGGCCGCTATCAATGCGATCGAGGGCCGTGGACGAACCGTCGCCGCGGACGTGACGATCCCTGTAGAGGTACTTGCGGAGCGCTTCGATGCGACCCCTGCAGCCATCGAGGAAGTCAATACGCGGAAGAATTTGGTGGGCAGTGCGAAAGCGGGAAGTCTCGGGTTCAACGCACACGCGGCAAACGTCATTGCCGCGCTCTTTCTCGCCACCGGGCAGGACGAGGCACAGGTCGTCGAGGGAGCAAACGCTATAACGACAGTCGAAGACCGCGGCGACGAGCTCTACGTGAGCATCACGCTCGCTAGCTTGGAGGTCGGAACCATCGGGGGCGGTACTGGGTTACCGACCCAACACGAAGCACTCTCGATCCTTGGTGTCGACGGTGGGGGAGACCCTCCCGGTTCCAACGCGGACGAATTTGCCGAAATCGTAGCGGCAGCGGCACTTGCTGGCGAGGTGAACCTCCTTGCAGCACTCGCGGGACAGCATCTCGCAAGCGCCCACGAGACGTTTGGACGTTAGTCCGGAAAGTCTCCGCTTGCAGGAACTGTCGTCACATTCCACGGCTACGTCCCCCGTCCTCTTCGATGACATGCAGAGGGGGATCCAGTAGCCACCAGGCCGAACCGAGGCTCTACTTTTACTTTCGCGAAGGTCCTGGCGAGAGATTTTTTCAACACCGGTTCTCGGTGAATCCGCTGGTTTCACCCAGCGATGGAATCATGCCCGCGTCTGGACTGACATCGGATAGTCCCTCGACCGATCGCTGCTACCTCCTGTGGCTTCGGGTGCTGAAGCTCGTGCTCACCGTGATCTTGCTCGCCATTGGCATCTGGCAGGCGCTCGCCGGCGGCAGCGTCCCAGCCCCGTGACCCGTCAACCCGTGGAGATGTCCCTATCGCCGCTTCTCGAGCCAGGTATCGAGAAACGTGCGGACAGCCTCATCTCGACTTCCGGCATGCTCCCTCCGTGCAACGTCCTCGAGGGCTGCCTTCGTCTCTTCGGAGAGCGCGATCGTCACCTGTTCCATAAGCTAGGGATTGCAGGGATAGCACAAGAAGTTCAGTCAGACGGCCGTCGGATGCCCGTCAGATCGCCAGGCTGCAGCGGGGTAGTTACTATCTACAGGCGTCGATATGTGCCATCCTGACGGATGATGGTTCCCTCGCGTCGGAGCTTCGACAGGATCGACTCGACTACTGATTGTGGAACACCTCGATCGGTTGCATACTCAATCACGTCACCCCCCGTCGGGTGATCGAGGTCAACGATCGCTTCAATAACGATTTCGCGACGGCTCTGATGACGTGAGTGATCGGTCTCTTTAGTAGCGACATCTTCGAGGTCGATACCGACGCCTTCTAGATGCTCATCGTCGTTTACGACGGATTCGGATATATCCACACTACGCTCGTCGAATTCGTCGAGTGCTGTTGTCTCATCGTTCCGGTCGGCAAGGAGACGAGTTCGCGCATTTCGTGCTTCCTCCCTCGTCTCCGTTTCCGCGAATCGGGTGAGTGCGGTAAACGTATATCGCGTTCCACACCGTCTACATGTCGTCGTCTCGGGGCGGTTTGGGACGACCCAGAGTGCGTTGCACTCGCTGCATCCGACGACTGAATACACAAGAAAACGTGGGTCGTGCCCAGAGTTGAATCCTTCTATGGAGGCTGGCACAATTCGGATAAGTTCAAAACCCCGGGGTTCCTCGCGACGGATATGAGCGAATCGAACGGGGGAGATCGCATCGTGTGTCGACAATGTGGTGAAATCGTCTCGGTGAATGCAGGCAACTGTCCTCACTGTGGGGCAGGCGTCCGGAGTTCGCTACGAATTCTCGGCGCGCTATTACTGGGTATCGGTATCGTCGCCATTTCGGCATATGGCATTGTCGCGCAAGGGCAAACCAGGCTGTGGTTTTTCGCCCTTATTGGCGCTGCCATTACTGGCATCAGCTATCTCTTCTTCACTGATCGCCGAAGCCGGGTGCAAGAAGCAACCGAGCAAGCTGAATAGGCTGCGCGAGGTGGGGAAGGGGCACAATCCACGCCTCGTTGTCCACTCCGTTCATTGGCCGACCTCCGAGATACCGCAAGCCTATGCTATTTCAGCCGGGCGGTCTGAGTCACACTCATGGAGTTCGGCTATCACAACGCTTCATTTCAGTACCTCGGTGACGACGATCGACCGCTCGTCGATGCGATGATCGATCGAGCACAGTTCGTGGAGGATGCTGGCTTCACATGGTATACCCTAATGGATCACTTCTGGCAACTCGGGGGCATCGGGCACTATGACGAGCCGTTTGTCGAGTGCTATGCTGGCCTCTCCGCTATCGCTCAAGCGACATCCGAGATTGAACTCTCCGGACTCGTCACGTGTATTCACTACCGAAATCCCGCGTACCTCGCGAAGCTAGTTGGATCGTTAGATACTATCTCGAATGGCCGTTCCGTGTTGGGCATCGGCGCGGGCTGGTATGAGGATGAGTACGAGGCTATCGGTGTAGACTTTCCGCCCGCCGATCGGCGAATTCGCGAACTTCGTGATGTCATCAAACTTTGTGAGGCCGCCTGGACGCGGGAGTCGCCTGTCGACTACGAGGGGGAATATTTCTCACTCGACGGACTCTACCTCGACCCCAAACCCGACGACGTCCCTATTCTCGTCGGTGGTGGTGGAGAACAGCTAACACTCAAACTCACTGCTGAGTACGCCGACCGATGGAACATCCCCGGGAGTGACCCGGAGGAATACAAACACAAGCTCGATGTCCTGCGTGAGCACTGTACAACTGTGGGGCGGGACTACGAGACCATCGAGAAGACGATCACCCTCCGAACGTTCCTCCGTGATTCCACCGAAGATGCGCACGACGAATATGAGGAACTCATGGAGGCGAGCGAAACCGGACCGGGGTCCCGAGAGGACTTCCGGGGGTTAGTTGGAACAGCAACTGAGGCTGCTGAACTGATCGATACATACCAGGACCTCGGTGTCGATACACTCCAAATCGAGGCATTAAAGAATGACCGAGAATCGACGGAACGATTTGTCGACGACGTCCTTCCCCAGTTCGTCTAAGGGACATCCAAGGCACAGCCCGTCCTCGTGTATGGTGAACCCGTAGTTCGTTTTGGGTCTGGAGCCATTGCAGCCTGGGGAGCCGGAAGCTCGTCGAATAGGAGTGTTTTCGATATCAACGATCGATACAGCCATCGTTCAGGACCATTCCGCGAACCACCACGCGGCGCCGAATAACATGAGACCAGCCCCGAGAGCAGAGGTTGCTGGCTCTGGAATGACAAACAGGACAAACCCGACGATAATGAACACGCTGGGCTCAAGTTCATCGAGGTGTCTCCAGGGATCCATGTGTTCACTACGATGTGGAATACAAAGGATCTATTGACCGGACGTGTCAGATCTGCTATCTCCCGGTGCGAGTTTCCCTTGATCAGGCGAGGTTCTCGATCCGTTCGACAACCTCCGCCGCGAACGCAGAGGTAGCGATTCGCTCGCCACCCTCCAAGTTGCGCTCGATATCGTAGGTCACACGCTTTGAGGCGATCTGGGCTTCCAACGCATCACGGATGAGGTCAGCAGCGTCAGTCCAGCCGAGGTACTCGAGCATGATTCGGCCGGACAGAATCATCGCTGTGGGATTGACTTTGTCCTGTCCTGCATACTTTGGTGCGGAGCCGTGGACTGGTTCGGCGAGACAGCGAGCATCGCCAAAGTTCGCTCCCGGCGCAATCCCGAGACCACCGATCTGTGCCCCACAGGCGTCGGAAATATAGTCGCCATTGAGGTTCGGCATCGCCAGGACGTCGTACTGGCCGGTACGGGTGAGAATTTGCTGGAGCATATTGTCTGCGAGACGTTCGTCCACGACAACTGCATCCTCAGGGATGTCGACACTATCCTGTGATTCCCAGAGCGAATTCGGAGCAGCGAAGACCTCGTCGCCATATTCTTCCTCGGCTACTTCGAATCCCCACTCCGCGAACTGCCCTTCAGTGAACTTCATGATGTTGCCCTTGTGGACGAGTGTGACGGAGTCTCGGTCGTGGTTCAGGGCATAGTCAATAGCCTTCCGAACGAGCCGTTTCGTGCCATACTCCGTAATTGGCTTGACGCCGATCCCGACAGGGCCATCATTGATCGTTTCATTATAGCCCATGTCGTCCTCGACAAAGGTCCGGACTGTTTCCACGTCCTCAGTTCCCTCTTCCCACTCGATCCCAGCATAGACATCTTCCGTATTCTCCCGGAAGTTAACCATGTCCATCTCTTCGGGGTTCGTCACCGGGGACGGGACACCTTCGAGATAGAAGGTCGGACGGACGTTTGCATAGAAGTCGAGACGCTGTCGGAGAGCGACGTTCAAGGAGCGAAAGCCTGCACCGACAGGCGTCGTGAGCGGTCCCTTGATCGCGACACGATATTCGTCGATTGCACTTACTGTGTCGTCAGGTAGGTTTTCGCCGTAGCGTTCACGAGCGCGCTCCCCGGCGTAGACACGCATCCACGCAATGTTCCTCTCCGTCGCCTCGGCCGCCGCTTCGAGTACCTCCTGGGCGGCAGGTCCGACATCTTTCCCGATACCGTCTCCGTAAATGATGGGGATGATAGGAGTATCGGGGACCGCGAGTTCGTCACTCGCTTCGTCGACTACCGTGATCGGGTCCCCCTCCGCTGGAACCTCGACCTGCTCGTAGCTCATGATCGTCGAAATATCGGTACATCTCGTGGAAAAGACTGTCCATTTGCACGCGAGTCTCCTGTTTGCTTTCCAGTTGACGTCTCCGTCAGTATCCAAGGGTCTATTTCCGCCCGGGAGTTCGCGTTAGAACGTGCACATAATCGCTCACGGTGGGGCGGGGACCGTGCCAGAAGAGCCTGAAGAGCGACAGGCGATCCTGACGGACGCAGTGCGTTGCGCATCGACGGTGACGACGCCTATGGAGGCAGTTACGATGGTGGTCCGAACCCTCGAGGCCTCGCCACGATTCAACGCGGGAGTCGGTGGTGCCCGACAGTCTGACGGACTCGTTCGTACGGATGCAGGCTATATGGTTAGCGACGGCACGATCGGTGCTGCGTGCGGTATGAAAGGAGTCGAACATGCGATCGATGTAGCTCGAGCTGTCGCTACTGAAACACCGCACGTGCTCCTCGCCGGCGATCCGGCGGTTCAGTTCGCCGTGTCGATGGGAATCGAAACGGATGTCGATCTGGTCACCGGTGCGACACGGGAGCGGTGGGACGCTAGTGATGCACCCTCCGACACTACCGCCCAGCTCTCGGCAGTCCGAAATCAGTTCGGCGAAAACGAGCCTCCGAGGTCACACGATACTGTCGGAGCTATTGCAACTGACGGAAATAGGGTCGTCGCGGGGACGTCTACGGGGGGTCGGTGGTTTGCTCTCGCCGGACGGGTTGGTGACGTTCCGCAGGCCGGGAGTGGGTTTTTTGCGTCTCCTACGGGTGCAGCCAGTGCTACGGGCGAAGGGGAGGCGATCGCGCGATTTGGTCTCGCCAGAGATGTGGTGGATCGAATTGAGAACGGAGACACCCCACAGACCGCAGCACGTGATGCCATAGACACGTTCGAAGAATCGACCGATGGAACGGCAGGCGTCATCGCAATGGCGGCTGATGGGACGTACGGTACCGCACACAACGCGGCAGTGATGCAGACCGCAACGGCAATCCGCTGAAAGATTCCCGTGGTCGGACAAACGGCAAGTCCTTTGGTTCGCTCGGGCGAGTGTCGAGACATGAGCGATGTGGATCTGACAAGTGACCCCTACAATCAGTACCGCGAGGCTGGGGAGATCCTTTCTACCGTGATGACAGAGGCTGCCGAACTGGTCGAACCTGGTGTCACCCATCTCGAGGTGGCCGAACATGCAGAGGAGCGTATCCGGGAGCTTGGTGGCAAGCCCGCGTTCCCTGTCAATATCAGTGTTGATGAAGAAGCGTCCCACGCAACACCCGGGGCGGACGAGGAGACCACGTTCGGTGACGAAATGGTCTGTCTCGATATCGGGGTTCACGTCGATGGATGGATCGCTGATGCCGCAAAGACGATCGACCTCTCGGGAAATCCTGACCTCGTCGATGCTGCGGAAGCGGCACTTGATGCTGCCCTCGACGTCGTAAAGCCCGGTGCACATACGGGAGATGTCGGCGCGGCGATCGAAGAGGCGATCGACGATCACGGTTACAATCCGATTGTCAACCTTTCCGGCCACGGAGTTGAACAATACGATGCTCATACCGAACCGAACGTGCCGAATCGAGCAGCGGACGCCGGTATTGAGTTTGAACCCGGGATGGTCCTCGCGATCGAACCGTTCGCGACCACCGGCTCCGGGAAAGTGAGTGAAGGGTCAGATGCCGAAATCTACTCGGTACTGGAGGCGCGATCGATTCGTGATCGGCGTGCGCGGCAGCTTCTCGAAGACATCTCGGACGAGTATCGGACCCTCCCGTTCGCGGTTAGGTGGCTTTCGGGCTCCCGAATCGAAATGTCACTTCGCCGACTCGAGCGGGCAGATGTCGTCCGAGGCTATCCCGTGTTGAAAGAGAACGAAGGTGAGCTCGTCAGCCAGGCTGAACACACGATCATCGTCACGGAAGACGGCTGCGAGGCGACCACGTCGGGCATTTTCTAAGTGCACTATCGTGCTATTTTCGGCGGGAAGGTTCAATCGTAAACGTTCATGACCCCTAGGGCGCTATCCGGGCGCATGGCTCGCCCTCCCCGGGTGGTAGATCGGTTTGACGATGTCGTCGATCGCGTTCCACTGCTCTCGAACCGGACGACCTTCCTTGTCCTCCTTATTTCGTTTGCTGCACTCGTAGCTCGACTCGTCTTCCTGGGGACCCGCGTTGCTCATTTCGACGAGGGACGTGTTGCCTACTGGGCGCTTCACTTCCTAGAGACTGGGGAATTCCATTATCGGTTTATTGTCCATGGCCCCTTCGTCCAGCACGTCAACGCGGGTATCTTCGGTCTTTTTGGAGCTAATGACTTCACGATGCGGCTCGTTGTCGCTATTATCGGGGCCGTTCTGCCACTCGCGATCCTCTTATTTCGGGAGCATTTACGCGATGACGAACTCGTTGCGGGGGCACTGTTTCTCGCGTTCAACCCCGTTCTCCTGTATTACTCACGCTTTTTCCGGAGTTCGATCCCTGTCGCGGCGTTCGCACTGGTGGCATTCGGCCTATTCGTTCGGTTCTCCGATACCCGACAATTCCGATATCTCCACGCTGGGGTAGTATTCGTTGCCCTGGCCTTCACTGCCAAGGAGAACGCCGCTGTCTACGTATTAGTGTGGATCGGCGCGGGGGCACTCCTACTCGATCATACGTTATTCCGCCCACGAAATGCAGCTACGGGCGTCGGATGGGCGAGGGGCTGGTGGGAACGAAATGTGATCACTCGCGATTGGCGAGAGGTTGGCCCTCGCTATCTCGGTCATCTAGTCCTCACGATCGGTCTTTTCCTCGGAGTGACCATATATTTCTACGCACCTCGAGCACCTACCGCTGAGGGAATCGGCTTGTGGAACGCGTTTGGGAGTGGCGAGTTCATGCCGCTCCTCGACGCGACCTGGCGACGGATAGAAGTGGGATTCGAATACTGGTTTGGCGGGGGTATTGAATCGGGGAATCGGTACAGTACTCTGGCGGACCGGTGGGTAGACTTTTTCAGTGACTTCGTTACCGTTCTTCTCAATTATGCCCTCCCTCTAATTGGATTTGCCGTCGTCGGATTCATCACGGAGCGCTATGCAACGTACACCCCACGAAACCTCGTCATGTTCGCCTCTTACTGGGGATTCGTCAGTATCCTCGGGTACCCACTTGGTGCGGACATTAAGGCTGCGTGGGTGACAGTCAACGCGCTCGTACCTCTCGCAATTCCCGGAGCAGTCGCCCTTGCAGCACTCTATCGGATCGCCCGAGAATCGATCAGAGACCACGATTTAGTGAGCGTCGTTCTCGTCGCGCTTATCCTCCTCGTCACGGTTGGACTGGTCGCTGGTGTCACGCTAACATCCGTCTACACCAACACGACGTCGGCGGACAATCGTCTCGTGCAATACGCCCAACCGGGACAAGAAATCCGGGGGACGCTCACAGACATGCACCAGCTTGCTCACGAGAACGACGGGCTAGATATCGTCTTCTACGGGGATATGTTTGTTAGCGAAGGAGGGCGGATTGATCCGGGGTGTACGAATATCCGTGAGACCCTCCCGTTGGAATGGTATGTCGCGAAGGCCGACGCGAACGCGACGTGTGCGACATCCGAAGCCGACCTCGATCAAGTCCTCGAGTCGGAGTCGCCGCCGATCATCATTTCGACGGTTAGTCAGTCACCCGATGTGCGTGACAGCGTCCCGTCATATACCGAACGTGTCCGTCGCTTACGGACAACAGGAGGCCAGGCTGTCTTCTTCCTTGATCTCGATACCGTAAATACGACAGTCAGCTGATCGCCGTTTGCTGTAGGGTCATACGGCGTCGATTTGCCGACTGAGTGATCTGAAGTTCCTATGCGTTGTGCATACTGATTCCTGGTCACAGACCGGTTTATCCGCGGTGGCACCGCCACACAAACCCTAAACGCTCGTAGATTGTGCTCCAGACATGGACCAGCTATTCGCACCCTGGCGCATTGAGTGGGTTGAGCGGGAGGAAGCAGACGGCGAGAGTTGCGTCTTTTGTGACCTACCAGACCGGGATCCTGACAGGGACAACTATCTCGTTGCGGAGAGCGAGCACGCCTACGTATTGCTCAATAATTACCCGTATAATCCAGGACACGCTCTCGTGATTCCACGGACTCATACCGGGACATATCAGGACCTAGCAGATGAAGAACTGCTGGGGCATGCCCGACTCAAAGGTCAAACCTTCGAGGCAATGCGGGACGGGCTCAATCCGGATGGATTCAACGCTGGGCTCAATCTCGGACAGGGGAGTGGCGGATCAATTACTGATCACCTTCATACACATGTCGTCCCGAGGTGGGAAGGTGATACCAACTTCATGCCTGTTCTCGGCGACACAAAGGTAATCGTCCAAGCAATCGACGATACGTATTCCCGTCTTCACGATGCATTTGCGGCACAGGAACGGGCCACAGTCCCGGATTCGGAGACAGCTGTCTGGCTCGACGTATGACATCTTCCCCGCAATGAACGGCGGGACTCTCTCGCTGTCAACGGTAGGACTGTGAGTAGCCTATCCGAATGAATCGAGCGATACGCCCATAATCGGGGGGTGAGAATCTGCGGTCGTGTCGAGACGTGCCGCGGTTCGTCGTGTCGCCGCGTTCGTACTCCTGGTAAACGTCGTTTTAGCTATTGCAAAGGTGGGGATCTGGTGGCTGTCGGGAAGCCTCGCCGTCGGCTCCGAAACGGTCAACAGTTTCGCTGACACTGCCTACAGCCTCGTCGTTCTCGCGGGAATGTATCTCACGACTCGGCCACCTGACGTCGAGCATCCACATGGTCACGAACGTATTGAGCCGTTCGTGTCCCTATTCGTCGCTGTCGGTGTTTTCGCTGCTGGTGCATTGGTTCTCCGCCAAGCAATTGTCTCCGTCCTCGAGGGGTCCTCCACACCGACTGTGGGTCCAATTGTGTTCGGCGTCCTGCTTGGCTCCATGGCGGCGAAATACGGGCTATATCGCTACTGTCTCCGTGTGGGCCGCGAGCGCCGATCTCCTGCAACTGTTGCGACCGCGCTCGACAACCGGACGGATGTTCTCTCCGCTGGCGCCGCGCTCGTCGGCGTGCTCGGCGTGGAATTTGGCGTGACGATTTTGGATCCAATCGCCGCTGGTGTCGTTGGACTCGCGATCTTTGCAACGGGGTGGAGTATCGTCACGGACAATGTCGACTATCTCGTCGGCAGCGCACCCCCGGAGGAGCTACGCCAGGAAATCCTCCGACGTGCGCTCGAACATTCGGACGTCGAGGGGGCACACGACGTGGTCACGCATTATGTCGGTCCAGAGGTCGATGTCAGCCTCCACATCGAAGTCGAGGGTACTCGGACGTTACGGGAAGCGCACGCGATCGAAAGTGCCGTCGTCGAGGCTATCCGGGATTTAGACGCAGTCGACGATGTGTTCGTTCACGTCGATCCTCGCGAACTCGGGGAATGGAAAGAGGACGAGGCCGTTGATCAGTTACTCACAAGCCGACGGGGTACTGAGCCAGGTGACCGTGACAACACTGAATAATTCCGTCGAAGAGTGATTAGTGCTTGACACTGATCGTGATGCCTTCGCCGAGTGGCAACGCGACTGTGTCGAAGTCATCTCGGGAGCGGACCGTTTGTAGGTACTCCGCAATGCCGGCCGTCATCGCATTCATGTCTGGATCCTCGCCAGTGAGAACAGCAAGCAGATCAGCGATGTCGATCGTTCCACCCGCCATTGCATTGTCCGCGATCACAACACCACCCGGCCGGAGTTTCTCCGCAGCTTCCTCGAATGCCCTGGCGTACATCCCCTTGGCGTGATCGATCATGACGACGTCGAATGGCCCGTCGTACCGGGCAAACGTTTCGTGGGCATCCCCTCCCTCGAACGCTGCACGGTCTTCGAGGCCGCTTTGTTCAAAGTACGTGCGTGCCTCCTCGAGTTCGGAGTCGTCTTCCTCGGTGAGAACGACCAGACCGTTTTCCGGTACGGCAGCAGCGAACCAGTACGCGGAGTAACCGAGACCGGACCCGAATTCGAAGATTCGCTCGGCACCGACCATCTTGGCAGTAGCGAAGAGGACGCCACCGACTTCAGGACCGACCATCGGGAATCCCCGT
>CAZEDI010000058.1:0-14293 GCA_964510865.1 uncultured Halobacteriales archaeon | reverse complement strand
ACAGCTCGATCTTCAGTCGAGTGCTCTCCCAGTCTGAGCTAAGGCGGCGCGCACCTCTCCCTCGCCCGAGCCGCGAAAAAAGGATTTCGAATCGCCCGCCCTCGCCTCCTACTCCTCGTACGTGTCGGCGATGTGGGATCGCTGTTCGTCCGAGAGTTCCACGTCGATGGCGCCCATACTCTCCTCCAGCTGATCGATACTTCGGGCCGCCGTAATCGGCACGCACGTAAACCGATCACGGTCAATCAACCACCGCAATGCGACTTGTGCCGGCGTTGCACTGACGTCGTCCGCGACGGTCTGGACAGCATCGAGCACCCGCCACTGGCGTTCCTCGAACTCCTCCCAGTCCTCCAGGTCACCCCGGGAACCCTCGGGTGCGACGATCTCGCCGTCCTCGGTCCGGTCGTACTTCCCTGTGAGGAATCCCCGCTCGAGCGCGGAATAGGGACAGACGCCGATTCCTTGATCAGCACACGCATCGAGGAAGTCCGACGGGTCTTCCCGGAACGCGACATTGTACCGAGGCTGAACAACGTCGAAGTCCGCGAGCCCACAAACGTCACTCTCCCACCGGGACTTCAGCAGCGACCACGCCGAGAGGTTCGACGCGCCGAGGTAGTGCACTTTCCCTTCACGGACGAGGTCGTCGAGTGCGGCTAGCGTCTCCCGGATCGGGGTGTTCTCGTCCCACCAGTGGATGTAGTACACGTCGACGTACTCGGTGTCGAGACGATCGAGCGTTCCCTCGATCGCAGCACGGATGCGTTTTCGCGACAATCCCGATCGATTCGGATCCTCACCCATCGGGCCCGCGACTTTCGACGCGATGACGACGTCCTCCCGATCCTGATCCTGGAGCCACTCGCCGATCCACTCCTCACTCGTCCCACCGCCGTAGATTTCGGCTGTGTCGAGGAAGTTTCCTCCACGTTCCGCGAACGCGTCGAGTAGGTCGTGTGCGTCCTCACGAGTTGTCTGGGCCTCACCGTCGATCTCACGACCGAACCGCGAGGTGCCCAAACAGATCGGTGACACCTCGAGTCCGGTCTCTCCGAGTGTCTGATAGTCCATACCCGCCATCTCAGTCCGGTCATCCAAAGCTCTACGGCCACCGGCAGAGGATCCACCCGTTTGACGGCGGATCGACTGCCGGCGGGCGGCCGATCCTTTATTAGTAAACCGGTCCCAACGTTCGAGTGATGGACGTCGACAGCCACGCCGAGGAGCTCGCCTCCGACCTCGGCGCCGACAAAGCGGAGGTCAAACGCGATCTCGAGAACCTCCTGGAGTACAGTGTCCCGATCGACGAAGCGACGCAGAGCCTCCGACGGAAGTACGGTGGTGGTGATACCGGAGGTAGTGGCGCTCCCGAACCCCGCGATCTCGCAGACATTACGACCGATGACGCGGGAGTGACGGTCACCGCGAAAGTCCTGACGGTCGGGCAGCGGTCGATCCGCTACCAGGGCGAGAATCAGACGATCGTCGAAGGTGAACTCGCCGACGACACGGGGACGATCTCCTACACGGCGTGGGAGGACTTCGGCTTTGCCCCCGGTGACGTCGTTCGCATCGGCAACGCGAACGTCCGCGAGTGGGAGGGCCAGCCCGAGCTCAACCTCGGCGAGACGACGGACGTGACCGAGGCAGATGACCTCGACGTCCCCTTCCCCGTCGGCGGCGAACGGGACCTCTTCGATCTCGCCCCGGGCGATAGAGGCCGAATCGTCGAGGTAGTTGTCATCGAGGTCGACGAGCGTATCATCGATGGCCGCGACGGCGAGACGGAGATTCTTTCCGGCGTCGTCGCCGACGAGTCAGCCCGACTCCCGTTCACCGACTGGGAGCCACACTCGGAGATCGTCGAGGGTGCAACGCTCCGGCTCGACGATGTCTATGTTCGTGAGTTCCGCGGGGTTCCCTCGGTGAACGTCTCCGAATTCACGACCGTGACACCGATCGACCGGGACATCGAGATTCCTGACGCGACGCGGCTCACGGTTCGGGAAGCCGTCGAAACGGGCGGTGTCTTCGACGTGGAAATCGAAGGGCACGTCGTCGGAGTTCGCGACGGGTCCGGCCTCATCCAGCGGTGTCCGGAGTGTGGCCGTGTCGTCCAGAAAGGCCAGTGTCGGACCCACGGGGAAGTCGATGCGGACGATGATCTCCGGGTGAAGGCTATTATCGACGATGGCACCGGCGCCCTCACTGCTGTCCTGGACGACGAGCTCACGGCCGAGATCTACGGCGGGGGACTCGAGAAGGCGCGTGAGGCGGCAAAAGAAGCCATGGACCAGGAAGTAGTCGCCGACGAGATCAGGGAGCGAATCGTCGGGCAGGAGTTCCGTGTACGGGGATCCCTCTCCGTCGATGACTTCGGTGCGAACGTCGAGGCAACGTCGTTCGACTCGGTGGAGGACGATGCGAGTGACCGTGCACGGGCATTCCTGGAGGCTGTCGCATGAGCGCGGAAAACCAAAGCGGGGCAGGGCGACGAGAAGTAGCCTACCGGCTCTTCGCCGCGGAGTTCGATGACGCGGATCTCGAGTACTCCGAGGACGACGACGAACGGGCCCCGAATTACGTGATCACGCCGACGGGTGCCCGCGTCAACCGTCTCTTCATCGTCGGTGTACTCACAGAGGTGGAGCCGGTGAACGAGGACATGCTCAGAGCGCGGATCGTCGATCCAACGGGTGCGTTCGTCTCGTATGCGGGTCAGTACCAGCCGGATGCCCAGTCGTTCCTCGAGCGTGCGGATCCTCCACAGTTCGTCGCGGTTACCGGGAAGGCCCGGACCTTCGAGCCTGACGACGGAAACGTGATCTACACGTCTGTCCGGCCCGAGACGATCAACGCGGTCGACGCTGAGACGCGGGACCGCTGGACGGTACAGACTGCCCGCCACACTATCGATCGTATCCGCACCATGGCCGGGGCACTGGAGCGGGCTGAACGTGGTGACGAGCTCGAGACGCTCCTCGAACGCGCGGGCGTGGAATCGGGATTCGCGGCGGGTATCCCCCTCGCGATCGATCACTACAAACCAACCACCGGATACCTCGCTGCGCTCCGGACGCTGTGCGTCCACGCCGCAGAGGTCGTCGCGGGCGATCGCGACGAGGTGGAGTCCGTCACTATTGCCCCCGACGAGGGTGGGGACGCACCGATTCCCGACGCCATGACCTTCGAAGAGGACCCAATCTCGGAACCCGCAAGCGAGGAAGCCGCGAGCGAGGACGTCGGGACAGCTGCAGACGCATCTGTGTCTGGGGGGACGGAGACCCCGTCTGCGGGCGACGAGGAAGCAGCCGAGACCGACGCTGGCGACGACCGTCGCGGTGACGAGGAGGGGCACACGGACGAGGAGCCGGCGGCAGGTGATGCGGAAGACGTCGTCTCCGAACGGGCCGAGGCGAACGGCGAGGAACTGTACGAACTCGACGAGGCAGAGCGTCAAGCAGTCGAGGACGAGTACGGAACGGAGTTCAGCACCGGGACGGAAGTAGAAGAGCCGGACGATACCGGCGCCGACGCTGAGAGCCCACACGTCGAGGACGACGAAACCGATGTGTCGCCACAGCAGGAACCGGTAGAGGCGGCGGCTGGGACCGATGAACCGGGCGAACCTGACGACTCCACGGAGGAATCGGACGCTGCTGTCGACTCGGACGACGCATCCGCGACGGAGGAGCCGGTGCAGGACGATGCCGAACCGGCTGAGGCGGTCGACCTCGAGGAAGTGGCCGTCGAGACCATGGCAGAACTTGATGACGGTGACGGCGCAGATCGGAACGACGTCGTCGAGACGGTTGCTTCGGAATATGGCGTCGACGAGGCTGACGTCGAAGCCGCGATCGAGGACGCGCTCATGAGCGGGATGTGCTACGAACCGGGTGACGACCGCCTGAAGGCGATCTAGCCCGTGCGATTGATTGAGCCCATCGCCGGTGCCGCTGCAGCCACTGCCGACCTGGGTGAGGAGAAGGCACTTGTCGTGGCGGACTACCACGCCGGCATCGAGGCCGCGCTTCGGTACGAAGGAGTCGAGCTCGAACACCGTGATGACGATCGCAGGGAACGACTGATAGCGCTGATTGAACGGACCTCGCCAGACCGGGTCATCTTCCTTGGCGACCTGGCTCACTGGATCGGCGAGCCAGTGGGGGCAGAACTCGAGGAGTTACACGCCGTGATCGAGGCAGTGACGGACCGGGTTCCCGCCACGCTCGTCAAGGGGAATCACGATGGGGCGATCGAAGACGCGCTCGATACCCTTGACATCGACGTCACCGATGGCGGGGGAATCCGTATCGGCGACGTCGGGTTCGCGCACGGACATACGTGGCCGAGCCCCGACGTCGTGGCTGCGGACGTCCTCTGCACCGGCCACGAGCATCCCTTCGTCCGCCTCGAGGACGACGTCGGCGGCAGTCGTATCGAGCGCGTGTGGCTCCGTGGTACCCTCGCCGCGGACCCGTTTGAGTCATTCTACGAACGGGACCTCTCCATAGTCGGTGACCTCGTTGTCTTCCCCGCGTTCAACGATCTATCGAGTGGTACCTGGATCAACGTCGACGGACAGGACTTCCTCTCCCCGTTCCTTCCGGAGGGTCTTCGTGACGGCGAGGCGTTTCTCCTGGACGGGACGAGACTCGGCGACTATCGACACCTCTCCTGAACCGTAGTGAATCCATTCATGTTCCCCGGCACGCCACCCGTTCGCGCCGAATCGGTCGATGCAATCCGCGCTCGGTGGGCAGCCGTCATGGAGTGTGATCCAGCCACGCTATGTGGCGGCGGAATCATTGTGACATCCTGGAATAATGACGACGTCGAGTTCCTCTTCATGGAGGAGGGCACGGCGATTGCGGCACCACCAGACCTCGCTTCCCGGCTCCGTAAATCACTCGATGAGAGCTCCCTCGAGTGTTCCACCAGCCAGGTACGAACAATCGTCGCCAGGCTCGCGACTGTCGACGGTGTCCACGGGCCCCAATTCGTGGGATACGCCGATCGAACCACGTTCGACCCGGTCGATCGTCGAACGACGCTCGCTGATCCATCGGCCGTTGCCTCTCTTCGTGCGACGTGTTCCGTGGAGGAATGGGAGCAAAGCGGGCTTCGTGTGGACGCCACCCCCGTGACGATCGTCGCTCCAAGCGAGCGAGAGGTCCACACGGCTGCGCAGTACGAGATCGTCAACGGGATCGCATCCATGTGCGTGCTCTCTCATCCGGCACACCGTGGCGGTGGATATGCGAAAGCAGTCGTGTCGGCCTCCACTATCCACGCGCTGGACCGGGGATTCGTCGCCGAATATCGAACCCTGGAGGAATGGCCCTCGTCAGTTGGGCTGGCTCGCGATCTCGGATATAAACGGGCCGCACAGAGCCTGCTCGTTCGGACTGCCTGAATCCGACCAACGGCCTTATTCTCGGCGCGCGGGTACGTGGATCCGATGCGCGACGTGGCCAACGCTGGAGTGTTCTCCGGGCTCTCCGAGCCGGTTCGCGAGACCCTCCGAGCGCGGGGGTTCGACGAGCCCACGGAGCCCCAGCGCCGGGCGATCCCACCCCTCGCTGACGGGCAAGACGGCCTCGTCATCGCGCCGACTGGCACGGGCAAAACCGAGACGGCCATGCTCCCGGTGTTTGATGCAATCGTCGACACTGGGCCGGCATGGGGGATCTCTGCCCTGTTCATCACCCCCCTCCGCGCCCTTAATCGGGACATGCGCGAGCGACTCGACTGGTGGGGCGAGCAGCTGGACCTGTCGATCGATGTGCGTCACGGCGATACCACGGACTACAGACGGCAACAACAGGCCAACAATCCCCCGGACGTCCTCGTGACGACACCCGAAACGCTACAAGCGATGCTCACCGGGAAGAAACTCCGCCAGGCCCTCTCCACTGTCGAGCACGTCGTCATCGACGAAATCCACGAACTCGCCGCATCGAAACGCGGCGCCCAGCTCTCGATCGGGCTCGAGCGCCTGGCAGAGCTCGCAGCGTCGTTCCAGCGGATCGGTCTCTCGGCGACGGTCGGGGATCCCGACGAAGTGGGACGATTTCTCACCGGGGGTGCCGTCCCGGCGCTGATCGAGGTCGACGCCGGGAGCCGCCTCTCCCTCGACGTGTGGACCCCAGAGGTTACGACTGACGACGAACAGCTAGCGAGTCAGCTGGTCTGTGGCGCGCCGATGGCGAGCCACGTCCGGGCGATCCTCGACCTTGTCGACGAGCACGAGTCGACGCTGATCTTCGTGAATACCCGCCAGACTGCGGAAGCCCTCGGGTCCCGCTTCACGGAACTCGATGCGTCGATCGGTGTCCACCACGGCTCGCTCGCAAAGGAAGCCCGAATCGACGTCGAGGACCGATTTAAAGCAGGCGAGCTCGACGCCTTGCTCTGCACATCCTCGATGGAGCTCGGGATTGACGTGGGCCGGGTCGATCACGTGATTCAGTATGGGAGCCCTCGGGAAGTGACACGTCTCCTCCAGCGTGTCGGTAGAGCAGGCCACCGCGCGGACCAGGTCTCACACGGGACAATAATTGCGCGTCACCCCGATGACGCTCTCGAGGCATTGGTTATCGCGCGCCGAGCTCTCGACGATCGGAGCGAACCAGCTGACATCCACCACGGCAGTCTCGACACCGTCGCCAATCAGATCGCAGGTCTTGCGATGGATTTCGGCGAAATCAGTGCCCGGGGCGCCTACGAAATCGTCACCCGTGCCTACCCGTTCGCCGACCTGACGGAGGATGCGTTCAGATCCGTCGTCCGCGAACTCTCCGGCAATCGCGTCGTCTGGCTCGATGAGGAGGAGGACACGCTCTCGAAACGCGATGGCACCTGGCAGTATTACTACCGGAATCTCTCGATGATTCCCGACGAGGAGACGTATACGGTGTACGATATCGCCGGAGGACGACGCGTGGGATCGCTCGATGAGAAATTCGTCGTCAACTTTGCGGAGCCCGGTGCGACGTTCATTCAGGGAGGCGAACTCTGGCGGATCGCGGAAGTCGACGAGGATGAAACACGCGTGAACGCCACGCCGATGGAAGATCCAGGCGGTGAAGTCCCCTCATGGACGGGGCAGGAGATTCCCGTCCCCTACGCGGTCGCACAAGAGGTCGGAGCACTCCGTGCCGTCGCCGGGAGGCAGTTCGATGCCGGTGGCGACAGTGGGGCAGTCGCGCGTGACCTGTCCGGTCGGTACCCGGGCGATCCGGGGACGATCGCCGAAGCACTCGAACCGATCGAAGAACACACCGGCGAACACCCGATGCCTACCGACGAGCGTGTGGTACTCGAAGGCGCCGGTGATACGATCGTGGTGAACCTCGCCGGTGGCCACCGGGTCAACGAGACGCTCGGCCGACTCATCTCCTCCCTCATCGGCCAGGCAGCCGGGTCATCCGTCGGAATGGAAGTCGACCCCTATCGGATCGAACTCGACGTGCCACCGGGAACACGACCCGCTGACGTCCGCGACACTCTGCTCGAAACCGACCCAACCCACGTCGAGGGACTACTCGAGCTTGCGTTGAAGCGATCGGACGCGCTGAGCTTTACGCTCTCTCACGTCGCGACGTCCTTCGGCGCACTAAAGCGCTGGCAGGGGAGCGGCGGGGGTATCGGTCCCCACCGGTTGCGGGCCGCGCTCGAGGACACGCCAGTCTACGACGAGGCGATCCGGTCCGTGTTCCACGATGACCTCGACGTCGAACGAGCGACGACGGTACTAGAACGGCTCCACTCGGGCGATCTCGACCTAGTGTGTGTCGAGGACCGCACCCCGGTGGGGATGACCGGTCGAAGTAGCGGGAGGGACCTGATCGCCCCGGAGAACGCGGACGCGAGCGTGATCAATACGGTAAAAGAACGCCTCCAGGAGGACCGCGTCCGCCTGCTCTGCCTCCACTGCACGGAGTGGGAGCGTCGGACCCAGGTCAAACGTGTTCCTGACCAACCCGAATGTCCCGAGTGTGGATCGACCCGTATCGCCGCCCTTCACCCCGCCGCGGATGAAACCGTACAGGCAGTCCGGGCAACCGAGAAGTCCGAGGAGCAGAGAGACCTCACCCAGCGCGCACACCGCCGGGCGAACCTGGTGCAAAGCCACGGCAAACGAGCGGTGATCGCCCTCTCTGCCCGAGGTGTCGGGCCCCACAATGCCGCACGCATCATCGCGAAGCTTCGAGAGGACGAGGACGACTTCTATCGCGATATCCTCGAACGCGAACGCGAGTATGCCCGGACCCGGTCGTTCTGGGACTAACGAGTACTACCGGAACCCCACCGCTCAGAGACACCAACGCGACGAAGAGGCGAGAATGCCGGTAGCCCGCTCCAGGCAGGTTCCACGACAGAAGATACTTGTGAGAGACCGCAGGAGTGAGGGCCGTGGTGCCGTTCGACGGAGATTCCGGGTGGCTCCGGGACGCCCTCCGTCGGCGCGTCGGTATCGACGTTCGGGCCCTGGCTGCCCTCCGCATCGCGCTTGGCGGTCTCCTGCTCGGTGACCTGCTGGTGCGCTCACAGGACCTCGTCGCACACTACACGGATACTGGTGTCCTTCCCAGGGCGACACTTCACGATGTCTTCCCTGGATTTGCTCGTCTCTCGATCCACACGCTCGGGGGCACTGCATGGATCCAGGGACTCCTGTTCCTCCTCGCTGGTCTCTGTGCCCTCGCACTCGTGTTCGGCTATCGAACCCGGCTCGCGACTATCTGCTCGTTCCTCCTGCTCCTGTCCCTCCACGCGCGAAATCCGCTGGTGTTGAACGCCGGCGACTCGCTCCTTCGACGACTCCTCTTCTGGGGGATCTTCCTCCCTCTGGGCGGGCGGTGGTCGATCGACGCGTGCCGGTCGGACGACACACACGGCGTCGTCGTGCGCCTCGCAGCTGTCGCGCTGTTGCTCCAGGTGGTGCTGGTCTACGTCGTAAATGGCCTGCTAAAGCTCCGGGGTGACACGTGGATCCACGGCGAGGCCGTGGAGATCATATTCGGTCTCGATCATCTCACGATCCTCCTTGGGGACACTGTTGCTCGATTTCCGGCTCTCCTGGGAGTCCTCGACCGCGTCTGGCTCGTGATGACGCTTTCCGCAGTTCTCCTTCTGGTCCTGCGGGGGCGACGACGGATCGCACTCGTCTCACTGTTCGCCGGTGCCCATCTCGGGATGTTCCTGACGATGCGTCTTGGGCTCTTTCCCCTCATCTCGATCGCGGGTCTCCTTCCCTTTCTCCCTCCCTCGATCTGGGATCGGATCGATCGGGTGGTACCCCGGAGTCGTCCACATTCTCGGTGGATCGACCGACGAGACCGTATGCTACCAGTCGTCCCGTCGGGACTATCCGAGTGGAGCAACGCAGCATCCCGAGTTCGCCCTGCAGTGGTTGCAGTCCTCCTCGCCGTCGTCCTCATCTGGAATGCCGCCTCCCTCGGAGTCGTCGACCTTCCACGCGCGATCGAATCAACGGCAGATCCGGAGGAACGTCGCTGGGACATGTTCGCGCCCGAACCGCGATCGACTGACGGGTGGTACGTGATCGTGGGGATGCTCGAATCGGGCAACCGCGTTGACGCGTTCCACGGTGGCTCCGTCTCCTGGGATAGGCCACCGGATCTCGCGTCGACCTTTCCAACCCACCGGTGGTTCCTCTACCTGCTCGATCTCGCGGGGCCGGGGAGCGCCGAACTCCGGGAGGACTTCGCGGACTACCTCTGTCACCGGTGGGACGTGAGCCATGAATCCGACCTTGCCTCACTCACCATCTACTACATCGCGGAGCAAGTCCGGCTCGATACCCGCGACACGACCGTGCGACGGGACCTCGGTGAGTTCACCTGTGGGAACCTGAGGTGACAGGACCGAGTTCGACATTCCACACCACATACTGTCGGTGAGTCGCCGCTATAGCCCTGATCGCTCCATGGGTTGTGACGTCGCCACGGACTGAACGGCGGACCTCGACCGAATCGCAATCCCGACTAAATGAAGTCACCCAACTCCGTCGATCGAGTCCCGTGCGGCCTCGAAGTGCCGTGCTTCGATCTCGATATCCGCGGCCTTCGCTTCCGCCGCATCCGCTCCGATCGAGGCAGCAACTTCCCGGATCGCGCGCATCGAGGCAGCCCTGACGAGCGCTTCGATATCAGCGCCGCTTGCTCCCTCCAATTCCGCAGCGAGTGCGTCGAGATCGACGTCCCCGGCGAGTGGTTTTTCCCGAGTGTGGATGTCGAGAATGGCACGCCTGGCGTCCCGATCGGGAAGTGGAACCTCGACGTGCGTCTCGAGTCGGCCTGGTCGCAAGAGCGCCGGATCGATCGCCTCGCGCCGGTTGGTGGCTGCGAGTACCACGAGACCAGGGTTGTCCGCCAATCCGTCGAGCTCGGTCAGGAGTTGGGAGACGACACGCTCGGTCACGTCCGAGTCGCCTTGTCTCCGTGCAGCGATCGCGTCGATCTCGTCGAAGAACACGATTGACGGAGCCGCTTGCCGCGCGCGATCAAACACGTCCCGGACGGCCTTCTCTGATTCACCCACGTACTTATCGACGAGCTCTGGGCCTGCCACGTGGACGAAGTTGACCTCACTCTCTGTTGCAACCGCCCTGGCGAGCAGCGTCTTTCCGGTTCCGGGCGGGCCATACAGGAGAATCCCGGATGGGGGATCCGTCGCGGTCGCATCGAAGAGGCCTGGATGCGAAAGCGGCCACTCAACCGCTTCCCTGAGTGTGTCCTTCGCCGCGTCGAGGCCACCGATGTCGTCGAAGCCCGTGTCGGGCGTTTCGGCCACAAATTCCCGCATGGCCGACGGTTCGATCGAGGCGAGGGCTGTCTCCAGATCAGTGTGGGTGACTTCGAGGGAGTCCCGATCGCCATCGCTCTCGCGAACTCGCCGGAGTGCCACCATTGCCGCCTCCGTTAGGAGTGCACGGAGATCGGCTCCGACGAAGCCGTGGGTGCGCGCAGCGAGATCGTCAAGGTCGACGTCCGTTGACAGGGGAACGTCTCGGGCGTGGATGGCCAGCACGTCTCGTCTGCCCTGCTCGTCGGGGACGCCGATCTCGATCTCGCGGTCGAATCGTCCCGGGCGACGGAGTGCTGGATCGAGGGTGTCGACCCGGTTCGTCGCACCGATCACGACCACGTCACCGCGAGCCTCCAGTCCGTCCATGAGTGAGAGGAGCTGGGCGACGACGCGGTTCTCCATATCGCCGTCGTCGTCGCGCTCCGCGGCGACCGCATCAATCTCGTCGAAAAACACGATCGACGGGGCCGTCTCCCTCGCTCGCTCGAATACCTCCCGCAACCGTTCTTCCGACTCGCCTTTGTACTTCGACGTGATTTCCGGCCCCGAGACGTGGTAGAAGGTAGCCTCACCCGCGTTCGCGACCGCCTCCGCGATCAGTGTCTTGCCTGTCCCCGGCGGACCATAGAGCAATACCCCCGTCGGGGGCTCGATACCCAGCCGATCGAAGAGTTCCGGCTCGGTCAAGGGAAGCTCCACAGCCTCGCGGACGAGCTCGAGTTCCTCCTCGAGTCCACCGATGTCCTGGTAGGCCACGCCCGAAACTGACTCGCTGTCCACCGGCGATTCCTGTTCTGACACCGGTCGCACACGGACCGACGTCGCGGGCGTGATCCGAACGGTCCCACCAGGTCGGACGTCCACGACCCGGACTGGATCACCACCCACGCGAAGCGTGTCACCGACCGTAACGGGGCGATCTTCGAGAACCGATGTGACGGCATCCTCGATGGACGACTCGTCGACCCGTTCGGGCGCTTCGACGGTCATGGCAGTCGCGTCGTCAACAGCGGCACGTCGGACGTATACCGTGTCGCCCGGGTCGACACCTGCCCGGTCTCTCGCTCGCCGAGAGAGGGCGACGGAATCGTCCGAAAGCGTTACCGATGCCGGCCATACCGTGGCGACGATTGGATCGTTGCCCTCGACAATAACTGAATCGCCGCTCAGGACCCCGAGACGTCGCCTCACTGCCTCGGGAAGTCGCGCCACATCTCGGTCGGCGTCCGTGGACGTCGCAACGACCAGCTCGACGCTCTCAGTCATGTCGCCCCCGCATCCGTCCGTGGCGACTACCACGGGCGTCGGATTGCTCGAACGGGGTAACGCATTTAGCCGTGCGCATCCCACCCACACGCATGGTTGTCGAGACCGAGCGCGACGACATGACGTGGTATCGATGTGAGGAGTGCGGGTTGATGTTCGACGACCGTGACGACGCGAAACAACACGAGGAAAACTGTGATGCGGAGGAGCCGTCGTACATCCAGTAATTCACCCCTCGACGATCTCGAACGAACGCTCGCCTACTTCGTCCTCTTCGAACACGAAGACGCGACCCCGCGTGACCGATAGGTCCGCCGTGACCTTGACTGCGTACCCGTCGACCATCGCTGTCACACCCGGGAACAACTCGGCCTCCTCCCCAGATTCCAGAACGACTCGGCCGACTCCTGACGATTCCAGGATGTCCGCGTGGGTCTTTCGATCGTTGATGTAGACCAAAACTCCCTCGGTCTCGGACTCGTCCGTGACGAGGACGTGGATATCCTTTCCTGGTCCGCACCTGACCGATCCCGCGACTGTATCCGGTACCCCGTTGTAGAATGTCCGACGACCGTCGAGATATTCGACGAAGATGCCGTCCGGGTCTAATTCGACCCCGACCGTCCCCGGCGCGACGTCGGTGCGTATGCTCATGGTTCTCTGGTAGCGGCCGGCTCGGTAAAAACGCCGCGGGAACACGAACGGTTCCGCTGGTCTCCGTCTCCTCCCTGCCAAACACGATGCCGGAGGGAGGTCCTGTCGTTAGTCGAGACCGGCGGCTGGAACCTCGAGCTCCCCGCGATCAAGTTCGGCCTCGACCTCGCGTGCTGCCTGTACCATGTTAGCCATCTTCTCATAGGCCACCTCGCGTGGAAGGAGCGTCATCCCGCACTCGGGGGCGCCGGTGAGACGCTCAGGCGGGACCACGTTCAATCCCTGCTGGATGTTCTCCTTGATTTCGGGTACCGACTCGACTGTTGCGTCGTGGATGTCGACGACACCGAGTGCGAGGTCTTTGGAGAACGTCGGTTCGGTGAATACGTCGATCTGTTCGTACTCGCCGTTTGCGAGTTCGATGTCGAACTCGTCAACCGGAAAGTCCAGGATCTCAGGGTAGATCCGGGAGTAGTCCCCATAGCAGACGTGGAGGCCAACCCGCACCTCGTCGGGGATGTCTTCGACGATACGCTCGAGACAGTCACCGACGATTCGATGGTCGTCGGGAGTTGTCGCGAGGGCCGGTTCGTCGATCTGGATGTATCGTGCACCTGCCTCGACGAGTGCCGCTATCTCCTGATTGACGAGATCCGCGAGGTCGTTCGCGACTGCCTCCTCGTCTTCGTAGTATTCGTTGAACGACCAGCTCGCCAGCGTGTAGGGACCGGTGATCGGGACCTTCACGGGCGTGTCGGCCACCGCGGCGGTAAACTCGTACTCGTCGACGAGCCAGGACTCGCCGTAGGTGACTTCGTCGACGACGGACGGCTTATCGAAGTAGTTGTGACCCCATACCTTGACGCGGCCATTAAACTCATATCCCTCGATGAGATGGGCGAAATACTCGACCATCTCGTTCCGTCGCATTTCGCCATCCACGACCACGTCGAGTCCCGCTCGTTCGTGCTCCTCCGTGATCAGCCGGGCGGCGTCATCCTTCGCCTCCCCGAAATCCTCGTCGTCGAACTGATGCTCGTCGCCCTCGGCCTCGAAGAGATCGCGGGCACGGTGCAGCCAGGTCGGTTTCGGGTACGAGCCGACCACGGTCGTGAGGAGGAAGTGATCGTTCTCGTGGTCCGCAGGTCGGAACTGTTCACGATTCGAACTCATGCCTCCACCTCCTCGGCGGCGACCTGTCCAAGGGTTCCGAGTTTGTCCTCGAACCTGTTCACCGGGAGGTAGAACAGTTCCGTATTCGGCGTCACGTAAATCGTCTCGACGTCCACTGCGGCGGGGAGCTGCCCCTCGAACCACTCGACCCGTTCCCGGATCTCTGCCGGAGACTCCACGAGCGTATTCTGGCCGTCGAGCACGCCGAGTGCGACGTCCGGCGTCGTCCCATATTCGCGCACGATGTCGACGTTCTGCTCGTGGTTTGTCACGAGATCGTAGCCGACGGCGTCGATATCCGCATCAAGGAGGTGCGCGTGCGTCTTCTCGTCGAACGCGCCCCAGTACGTGTGGACGACGA
>CAZEDI010000057.1:0-14381 GCA_964510865.1 uncultured Halobacteriales archaeon | reverse complement strand
ATCCCCGTTTCAAGTTTTCCTCTTCCAGATCCTCAAGCACTTCGTCGAAGACGGGTGCAAGCAGGCGGACAAACCGTGCGGACTGCTCTGGCAGGACAGTCGGTCCGATCTCACTCGTCATCTCACTTCGATACCAACGGGGCTGTGATAAAAGGTGCTCTCATCCCCGGGGTCACCTGCCGGTAGGACCACGACTGCCAATCGGATCGTCCTAGTAATAGACTGTTCCACGGTGGGAGAACGGACCGATAGATCGCCCCTCTGCTACTACTATTCAAATCATTTTCCCGAGGAGAGCGGCATCGATCCGCCGTCCTGACGGTACACGTAGCTGGCTGCTGTCACGGGTTCGCTTCTGACGTGAACCATGCGAGTAAGCATAGAGAGAAATCTATAGACTACCCCGTGAGAGGTTCTCACGTCCACACATTGGCCACCAGGTCCTCTCGGGTGGACACCTCTATTCATGCTGTATGCAAGATTCGTCACCGACGGTAGACACGACTGGATGATGGTGGACACGATACGGGAGAAGGGCTCCGAACCTGTACGTCTTCACGAGTATGCGTGGAGGAATACATCGGTTAACGAACAAAAAACCGCTTTCGGGAGCCTTTTTGCCGCCGAACAGCCTATCTTCTCCCAATGGAATTCACGCCGCACGTCGTTGCCATCTCCGGGAGCCATCGGAAGCAGAGCACCACCCGGGCGGCCGTAGTTCACGCACTCGCTGCGGCCGAGGCAACTGGGGCGACCACCGAGCTTCTTGATCTCAGAGAATTCACCCTCCCCCCGTACGGCGGTGCGGATAGAGACGCTGGCGATGCACCGGAGATCCGCCAGCGCGTTCGAAAGGCTGACGCGGTTATACTGGGGACGCCGATTTATCATGGATCTGTTGCATCTCCGCTCAAAGCTGCCCTCGATTACTGTGGATTCGACGAGTTTGAGGACACGCTCGTGGGAATCGTGGTCACCGCTGGGGGAAGCTTTCCTGGACCGGCGATTCTTCATTTGTGCACGATTGCACGGTGGGTCAATGCCTGGGTCCATCCGAGCCACGTCGGTATCCCGAATGCATCAGCCGTGGTCGACGGTGACGACATCGTCGATCCAGACTACGCCGACCGCCTCGAGGATTTTGGCGTGGAGATGGCGACATATGCCGCAATTGGTCGCCTGCCCGAGTTACTGGAACACGAACAGGGGATTACAGCTGACTGTGTAGCTGATGATTGAATCAGTCTCGTACACTCATTACGTGTGAATCCGCCTCAAAATTTCACACCTGGTTGACACTATACACGTCATTTTGCAGGTTCGCCAAATGCGTACACGTGCTCCGCGCGTGTCACCTCGACGTCGAAGAAGTCTCCGGGCTCGATACCATGCGTGCTCGCCTCGGGAACGACAATCTGCCGATACGCCGAGTCACGACACTTTATCGAGTCCTCTCTGCCCGATTCGACGGCTACTATCTCACGCTCCTCGCCGACCATCGCTTCGTATACCTCACTCATAATATCGCGTTTGAGCGCGGACAGTGCCTTCGAGCGATCCTTCTTGACCTGTCCGCCAAGCCCCTTCATGTCTGCAGCATCTGTCCCCGGGCGCTTCGAGAACCGTGTGACGTTAATTTTCTCCGGACGGATTTCCCGAAGAAGCGCCATCGACTGGGCGAAGTCGTGCTCGGTTTCGGTCGGGAATCCGACGATGAAGTCCGTCGCAAGCGTCCATTCGTCTAGGTGCGCATCGAAGGTGTCGACGACCTCGACGAATTCACGTACCTGGTGCTGGCGTCGCATATCTCCGAGCACGTCATTACTCCCGGACTGAACGGGTGCATGCAGGAAATTATAGAGCTTGTCGTTTTCGGCGAAGACCCGAGCCAAATCCTCACGAATCCCGTGGACACCCTTCGGATTAGCCATCCCGACGCGAATCCGGAAGTCGCCTTGGACCTCCGAACATATGCGATCGAGAAGTTCGGGTAATCTCCGTTCGCCGGTGTCCCAGCCGTAGACACCCGTGTCCTGCCCCGTGATTCGGAGCTCCGTTGCGCCGGCATGGATAAGCGCGCGGGCACGTTGGAGGTTTTCCTCGACAGGTGGTGAGTCGATCTTCCCGGTTGCTCGCTTCGTAATGCAATACGAACAGTCGGACATACACCCTCTGGCGATCGGGAGGATGCCAATTTGGCCATCGAGGACGGGTTCTGCATCGGGTGCTGCAGTCGGACATTCCCCATTCCCGACTGCCGCAGGCACTTCATCCCAGTGACATACCCGAGCGTCGACCCCCGCGTCATCGAACGAGTCGCCCTGGGCTACCGCCATGCAGCCAGTTACGATTAGATCAGCCGTCTCGTCGTCGAGTTCCAGTGCCCGTCTGAGCATTCGATCTTCCGTCGTTTCGACGACCGTGCACGTGTTGAGGATCGCAACATCGGCATCGCCCGCTCCATCTACGCGATGGTGACCCGCGTCCCTGAGCTGCCGCTCGATCTCGCGGCTCTCGCCGCGATTCGAGGTGCAGCCGTACGTCTCGATGTGGTAGCGGGCCATCTGTTAGATACTTCGGTCCAGGGCGCAAAAACTCGACGGATTCAGTCGTACGTCGTCGCCTTCCATCCGGATCGGGGCCGTTATGGAGAGTGACGGCTAACCGACCGTCGTGTCCGATCCCCGCGGCCCACGGTCAACGCTGGCGCTCTATCCGCCTGAGCGAGCAGTCCTTGCATCCGGCGTGGCAAGTATGGGACTCGAAATCCTGGCTGGTAGGCTCGTGGCGCCGGCATTCGGCCACAGTGTCTACACCTGGGGGAGTGTCATTGGAATCTTTCTCGCGGCCCTCTCACTTGGGTACGCCCTAGGGGCTCGTCACGCCCATCAGTACGCGTCTCGACGATCCCTGGTTGTCCTACTCTCGACGTCGACACTTGCCGTAGCTATCGTCGTGCTCGGCGGTGACGCCATCATCTCACTGTTCGATACTCTTGCTGTCCCTGATCGGTATGGGTCAATCCTTCCCGTCACCGTTCTTTTCGGTCCGATGACCTTCCTCCTCGGAGTCATCAGCCCGTTTGCGGCGCAGCTCTCGACCGCGAAAACGCATGGGGGTGCCTCGGGTCGCGTGTACGCAGTCGGAACCATCGGAAGTATTGTCGGCGCCTTTGGTACGACATTCCTCCTTATTCCGACGTTGTCGGTCCCCGCTATCGGACTCCTCCTCGGTGTCCCGCTGATCCTCGCAGCCCTCTCGATCACTGATCGTTCGCCCGCAGCGATCGCGAGCATCGGTTTCGCGATCATCGTCCTTGCCGGGGCGAGTACAGTCGCTGTCTACGGCGTTCCGGCAGGGGAACGCGTCGTCGTCGACACCCAAACTGCGTACGCTGATCTCACCGTCGTCGATGACGGTGACGTCCGCACCATGTACATTGGCGGTGTTCCACAATCAGCAATCTATCTCGACGACCGGGAGGGCTATGTTTTCGATTACGCGAAGTATGCCCATCTCCCACTTCTCGTTCAGAACGACACCGAGCGAGTGCTCTTCATCGGGGGTGGGGGATTCACCCTCCCTCAGCGCTTCGTCGAATTGTATCCGAATGTGACGGTCGACGCCGTGGAGATCGACCCAGAGGTCGTTCGAGTTGCACGAGAACATTTTGGCTTGGAGGAGAGTCCCCGGCTCACAGTGTATGTCGAGGATGGCAGGTCCTTCCTCCAGCAAACCAATCATACGTATGATGTCATCGTATTGGATGCCTTTCGGGCGGATCGGGTGCCATTTCATCTCACGACCACCGAGTTCATGGAGCTTGCTGCGTCGAAGCTCGACGAGGATGGCGCACTGATAGCGAACACGATTACTGTCCCTGCAGGTGACGGATCGGCGTTTGGCCGGGCCGTCGTAAAGACCATGGACCGCACGTTCTCTCAGGTTTATACATTCCCGACAGCCCCACCACGGTCACTCCAGAACGTCGAGTTATTGGCGATCAAGGGAGACCGGGATTACTCGCTCGATGAGTTTCGAGCGATCGCTACCCGGAAAGATCTCGGTGTCGACCTCACGGGAGCTCTCGATCGATATCGTCGTGGTGAAGACGTGAAAACCGACGACGTCCCGGTATTGACTGACGACTACGCCCCGGTCGACAGCCTTCTAGCGAACCAACTTGGCAAACAGTACGTCATCTCCGGGTGGAACGGGACTGCCCGTGCAGGTGGATGACTCGAACTAACCATAATCGGGAGTGAGAGACCGCAAACACCTTTTCGGTCCCCCGGACAGAGAGGAACATGGCTCTACCGGCCGGCACTTCCCTTCCGCCAGTGCCGTACCTCCTTGGGTTGCTGGTCGCAATGACGATCATCCTCTGGTTCCTCGCGAAAGAGCGCCCAGCGGTCTCAGAACGGACAATAGTCGCTTTCGCACCGTGGATGGCAGCCGGTGCCGGCCTTCACTCGCTCTATCAGCTCCCAATCGATACTGGCGTCGCGTCCCCGCTCCTCGGCACGCCCTCGGTGTATCTCACGACGTTCATCCTCGCTGCAGCGATGTGGCTCGTTCTCTCCCGGATTCGAGAGGACTCAGCTCCCGTCCTGGGCATTAGTGGAATCGTGGTCTTCGTCGTTGTCAGCGGATTCATCCTCGTCACAAGCGACACTATCGCACTGTTGTGGCCGCTCGCTATCATTGGAATCTCGACCGTTCTCGCCATCGGCATCGTCCTCGGTATTCAGCTGTACCGACCCGATGTACTTGTTCCCGCACCAGCACTCGGGATGCTCGTCGTTTTCAGTCATGCCCTTGACAGTGTCTCCACTGCCGTTGGATTCGACGTCCTGTCCTTCCACGAACGGACACCACTTTCGCGTCTCATTCTCGAGTTCTCACAGAGTCTCCCGACTGCAGAACTCATCGGAGCTGGCTGGCTATTCATCCTTGTGAAGCTTGCTGTCGCAGCAGTCGTCGTCGGCGTATTCGCAGAGTATGTTCGCGAACGACCAACACAGGGGTACCTACTTCTCGGATTCGTTGTTGCGGTAGGTCTCGGACCCGGCACACAGAACATCTTGCTGTTTGCCGTCCACGGAGTCTGAGGTCCCGTGATCTCTACCGGAAGCGGAGGCGAATCCATCACTATCGTCGCAATCATCTCGTTCGAAACACTGTTTCGCCCGGTTCTGAACCCTGCTACCAACCTCGTGACCGTGCTCACACTATAATGACGTGTGTCTGACGGACGTGCGATGGATTTCGAGTGGAACTAGACCCAGTGGGGATGTCGCTTATCGCTCGATGCTTGAATCAACTACCGACCGTGTGTCGAGACAGGAACCCGTCAATCGTCTGCCGGTGTTGGGTCCGTCGCATCGGAGACGGTTGCATCGTTCTCGATGCTCGGGGGGTACCGCCCGCGGTGGAGTTGAAGATCACTCCGGGGACGTGCCATGCACGTGAGTGCGTAGTTTTCAGCTTCTTCAGCTGTGAGCCCGTGAGCAGCCGGCTGCGTGACCTCACCGTCGATGATTTCGGCACAGCATGCGAGGCACATTCCAACACGGCACGAGTACTCCTGGGCAATTCCCTCGTCGATGCAGGCCCTGAGAATCGTCTGGGTGTCGGGGATATCGATTGTCTCGTCGGTCCCCAAGAACTCCACCGTGTACTCAGCCATGTTCGGAGGTACTGTCGAGCCTGACTAAACTCTTTACCTGTCCCTCGCGATGATATTCGGTCCAATAGCACGTTGTCGTGACGTTCGGGAAAAGTCGTAGGGGGGCACAATGAAAGCACGAGTAGTAGACCATCTTTCCAGAAGAGCATGTTCACGCTGGATTGTCGTACCGTTCTCCTATCCATCGCTCTATGTAATCGTCGGCGACGAGCTTCCGTTTCCTCATCTTGGTTCCCGGTAGCGCATGAGTTCCTATTTTCTCAGTACAATGAACGAAGATGGGCAATACCGGCAATGCCATCCGCGCGCTCAAGGCATAACTCACCACCTATCGTCTGTCTGACTATGGAGTATACAACGCTCGGTGACACTGGGCTGACCGTCAGCAGAATCTGTCTTGGATGCATGAGTTTTGGCTCCGAGGAGCCCTGGATGCTCGACGGAGATGACGGTGAAGCCATGATCGAGCGCGCGATCGAACTGGGTATCAACTTTTTCGACACTGCGAACACATATTCGAACGGCGAGTCCGAGCGAATACTCGGGAACGCTCTTGCGGACCATGACCCCACCAAACAGGTGATCGCGACGAAAGTCCGCTTTTCCTCCGGCCCCGACCATCCGAATGCTACTGGATTGTCCCGGAAGACTATCGAGCAGGAGATAGAAGGGAGCTTGGATCGTCTCGGTCTTGATACGGTCGACCTCTATCAAATCCACCGGTGGGATCCTGCGACACCGATCGAAGAGACACTTCGCACCTTAGATGACCTCGTCCGTCGGGGGCAAATCCGATATCTCGGGGCGTCGTCCATGTGGGCACACCAGTTTGCGGAAGCGTTGCATGCAGCGGAGCGGCTGGGGACGGAGAATTTCGTCTCTATGCAGAATCATTACAACGTTGCATACCGGGAAGAGGAGCGCGAGATGCTCCCCCTCTGTGACCGGGAGGGTATCGCCGTCATCCCGTGGGGTCCGCTCGGTCAAGGGTACCTTGCACGCCCGGACGAGGAACTCGAGGCAACGACTCGCGGTGATCCCGAGAATCACCACAACCCAACTCCAGGGTACCGCAGGGGAGGGGGCACGGAGATCAATGCACGCGTCCGTGAACTCGCCGAGGAGAAGGACCGGACGATGGCTCAGATCAGTCTCGCATGGCTGCTCCACAAAGAGTGGGTGACGGCACCTATCGTCGGCACCACGAGCATTCAACACTTAGAAGAGGCTGCTGAAGCGACGGATATCGATCTCTCCGACTCAGAACTAACATACCTCGAGGAGCCCTACGAACCACTTGAGACGATCGGACACTAATTCGGAGTCCTCCTCACTCGTCAGTAGGTAGCCTCGACCTCACCACCGGTGATGGACGTGTTCGCTCACGTATGCCTCATAGACGTCCCGTACTGCACCCATCGTTTGATGAGTGAAATCGGAAAGACCCGCAGCGGCGACGTTATCACGGATATGCTCCGGATTGGTCGATCCTGGAATGACAGTGGAAACGGCGTCATGTTGGAGAATCCACTTCAAGGTGAACTGGGCCAGCGAGATGTGTTCCGGGACATGTGCCTGTAGTGCGTCGACTCCGTCAAGGCCAGCGGAGAGTGGGACGCCAGCGAACGTTTCGCCAACATCGAACGCATCTCCGTCCCGGTTGAAGTTGCGGTGATCGTCTGCAGGAAATTCCGTGTCTTCATCGATAGCTCCGGAGAGGAGTCCGGAGGCGAGCGGAACGCGAACGATCACACCGACATCTTCCCGCTGTGCTCGCTCAAAGAATACGTCTGCAGGGCGCTGTCGGAAGGGATTGAAGATGATTTGTACCGTTTCGACGTTTGGGTACTCGATTGCCTTCAGAGCCTCTTCCACCTTCTCGACACTGACGCCGTAATGGGAAATCTTCCCGCGGTCGACGAGTCCGTCGAGCGCGTCGAACACCTCGGGTCGATAGTAGACGTCGGTCGGCGGACAATGCAATTGAACGAGGTCAAGGCTGTCGACCTGCAAATTCTCCCGGCTTCGATCCACAAATCGTTCGAGGTTTTCCGCGGTATATCTATCGGCTGTGTGTGGATCGAGTCGTCGACCAGCTTTGGTCGCTACTGTCGGATCGGCATCACGCTCGGCTAGTACCTCGCTAATGATCCGTTCGCTCCGTCCATCCCCGTAGACATCTGCCGTGTCGATGAACGTCATGCCCTCGTCGAGGGCTGTATGCACGGCTTCGCGGGCGTCCTCTTCTGGAACTTCACCCCAAGCCCCGCCAATCTCCCACGCACCATACCCAACTTCGGAGACCGTGTATCCCGTGCTCCCGAGATTGCGTTCCTCCATAGTATAGTGTTCGTGCGGATCTTGAAATAGGCTCGTCTTCTCAGCGGGAATAGCCTGTTCCGAATTGTCGGCTACCCTCGCCGCCGAAGGAATCATTTTGGGGTTACGTCGAGTTAGCAGTCACGTGTCAGCTACCGATGTTCGTGATCGCTGGACTGTCGAGATTTTCTTTGCCGTGGCACTTCTCGGAATCCTACTCCAGATGCGGGGTCCCCTCCTCCAGAGCTTCGGGGACGAATTCGTCCTCACGGAGAGCCAGCTCGGTCTCATCCCCTCGGTCGCGTCTCTCGGCTATCTCCCTGGGTCCTTCGCGGGAGCCGCCTTTATAAGCAGGCTCCCTGTCGAACGTGCCCTATTTTTCGCCTTTGGAGCCCTCGTCGCTGGACTGTCCTGGATTGCACTCGCGCCATCTTATCCGCTTCTCTTGTGTGGAATGGTCTTGACGGGTGCGGGCTCCGGATTTCTTCAAGGCATCTCGCGACCACTCATCAGCCATCTCTATCCCGCGCGGCGGGGCAAGATGTTCAACCGCCAGGACATGATTTGGGCAGTCGGAGCGACTCTCGGACCGGGGATAGCAACACTCGCCGTATTTGTCGGCGACTGGCGATTCGCTTACGGCGCGCTTGCGGTGGGTTTTCTTCCACTTCTCGTCCTTCTCCGGGAGCTTGATGCGCCCGAGAACCTCGCGAACGAGACCCGCCTCACGACTAGTGACCTTCGCCCGTTATTTGGAAACACTGCCACGTTTACTCTCGCTGCCGCAGTTCTCCTTCTCAGTTTCGTCGAAAGTGGCGTCTTCACGTGGTTGCCGTATTACCTCGATGAGTTTTACACTCGGTCCACAGCAAATTTGGTGTTGTCCGGATTCCTCGCGGCCTATGTCCCGGGCCGATTTGTCTTTGGACATGCGGCGGAGTATCTCTCGAACGTTCTCCTCGTGTTGGGGGCCGCTTTGCTCGCTCTTCCTCTCTTGCTCGCTGCCTTCGTGTTCGCTACCGGTCCACTTCAGATTGTGGCGATCATCGGTCTCGGACTGCTCGTCGCCGGCATGTTTCCGACGCTGCTTGCGTGGGGGACGAACCGAATGCCGACGTATAGCGGCCCGATGAGTGCTATCGTGCTCACGACGTCCGGCATTGGATTCATGGTCTACCCGGCAGTAATGGGAGTGATCGCAGATTTTGCAGACACCGCGACCGCGATGCAGACATTGATTTTTGCCATGACTGCCATGGTCCTCCTGATGGGGGCTGTTTCTGTAACTGAACCCTCATGAATTGCAACAGCACGATCTCGTGATACGTCTACGATGAAGTGTCCTTCGACGAATGTCTTGGCCGCTACTCCTAGTATATCGACGAATCTCACTCTATACTTACGGACCCTCGTGGGCCCAGAACTCATCCTCGACTGTGACCTCTTTCTTGAAAAATGGGACTACTTCCTTGAGGCGGTTAATACCGTCTTCGACGGCTGCGAATGCCTCGGTGCGGTGCCCTGCAAGCACAACAACAAACACGATGTCCTCCCCTGCCTCGAGTATCCCTGTCTTATGGTGTAATCGGACCGCATACACGCCATCACGGGCCTCTAGATTCGAACGGATCTCGGTCATCCGCTCCGCCACCACTTCATCATAGCGTTCAAACGCAAGATGTTCAGTGCGGTCGTCGTCCGGATCGTCCTTTGCTCGGACCCTGCCAGTGAACGTGGCGACGGCACCGGCATAGACTTCGTCCGGGGATGTGGTCACGTCTCGGACGAGTGATTCGAGGGTCTCCCTCGGTTCCAGCTCTCTGACCGTTTGTGCAATGTCGTCCATATCGAGGTCACTTGCCTTTGCGGCCTGTGTCAGAACAGGTCCTTCATGGTTCTGTTCGCCGAGGACGATACGAGGGAGAGCGGCTTCTGGATATCCGAGGACGATGGCAAACTCACACGGAGTTGCCAATCGATCAAGGACATGATCGAGTGTTTGTCCGTCCTCGTTTGCAACCCATCCGTTTGCGGTACGTCCATACGTAATAGCAGCGCCTGCCTTCCGGTAGGGATCTAGCGTTTCAGCTTGTGATTCAGGGATATCCCGGACGACGCCTACCGTCCCGTGATCTCTGAGGCGGCGAACGATCTGTGAAGTCGCCTTTTGTTGTTCGGTTGCCGGACCACTCACGCCGAAGACCTGCATGTGTGAATCTTCCGAGCCCGAGGGTTGTAGTATTTCGCGCTCTTGTTCGAGTACCCTCCTTCCTGTTCTTGCGCATCACCACTGACAAACCTCGTCGTGGCGAGGATTGTATAGTCGGTTTCTACGGCCCGAGGGTGTTGAACCAAGTCAAGATGGACCCGGGGATTGAGAAGATCCGTTCGGTATAGAACAGTATGAGTGTCACTACGTTCCGGGCTAATCGGTGAAAGCAAGGGATGAATGGCATGACAATAAATAGGGGGACGGAGCAGACGGGGTGAGAACGATGCCTGCGATAGAGACCGACAACCTCTCCAAAACATTCGGACCTGCAGTTGTCGCAGTCGATTCCCTCGATCTCGTGGTCGAACAGGGCGAAGTATTCGGCTTTCTGGGTGCGAATGGAGCAGGGAAGTCGACAACGATCAACATGTTGTTAGGGTTTATTGATCCGACGAGCGGTGCCGGGAGGGTGCTCGGTCACGACATCGAGTCGGCGTCGACCTCGATTAGGGAACGAACTGGTGTTCTCCCGGAGGGATACAGCGTGTTCAGCAGACTTACTGCTCGTGAGCACCTCCGTTGGGCAATCGACACGAAAGGACTTGACGACGATTCGACGTATCTCCTTGAGCGGGTCGGGCTCACCCATGCAGCAGACCGAAAAGCGGGTGACTATTCGAAAGGAATGCAACAGCGACTCGCGCTCGCGATGGCCCTCGTCGGCGATCCGGATCTCCTGATTCTGGATGAGCCCTCATCAGGTCTCGACCCAACTGGTATGCAGAAGATCCGGGACCTCATCCGTGAGCAAGCAGCTGCGGGGACGACCGTATTTTTCTCGAGTCACCTGCTTCCGGAAGTCGAAGCCGTCTGTGATCGTGTCGGGATTATGAACCAGGGATCGCTCGTTGCCGTAGACACGATCGATAACCTCCGCGATCGATCCCAGGGGACGGTGACCATCGAACTCGAGATGGACACTATCCCCTCGGATTTCACCCTCGAATCAGTTAACGGGGTCTCGCAGGTGACGATCGTGGATACCACGGTGAAGGCGGTCTGTGAGCATACCGGTGTGAAAATTGATGTCGTCCAATATGTCGATGATCGTGCCACAATCGTAGATATCGTCTCTGAAGATACCTCCCTAGAAGAGCTGTTCAATCGGTACACCGGGTCGGAAGACACTACGCCGCAACCTACGGAGACCGGAGGACAGGTACTCTCCGAGGAGGTGGTCCAGTGACAGTTGGTGCCATTGCGAAACGTGATTTCCTGAACGTCCGCCGAGCGAAGCTTGTCTGGGCACCCGCCGCGTTCTATACGCTTTTCATGGTGCTGTTTTTCTGGGGACAGAGTGAACAGGAGGATCCTGAGTTCTACAACGTACTGTGGAGCTTTGCAGGTATCGGGGGTGCGCTCGTCATCCCGTTGATCGCTCTGGTCGCTGCGTACCTCGCTATTGCTGGCGAGCGGGAATCGGGCACCATCAAATTCACGCTTGGACTTCCCGTGGATCGCCGTGACGTTGTTATCGGTAAGCTCCTTGCACGGACTGGTATCGTCTTCGCGGGGATTCTCATTTCGTTCGCCGTTGGACTGGTTACATCTCTGTACTTCGTTCCCCAGATGGGATTCGAATACGATGCACTCGCCATGTTCACTATTCTCACACTATTGTACGCGCTGGCGTACGTAGCCGTCGCCATTGGACTGTCGGCCTGGACGTCCTCGCGATCACGAGCTATGGGTGCAGCAATTGGGTTCTTCTTCGTCTTTAACGTCGGCTGGAATTTCCTCCCGGTGCAACCAGCCCAGATGGTCCAGTTTGTCCTCGATCGGTTCGATATATCGTATAGTCAGCACGTACTCGAGTTTATCTGGTCACTCAGTCCAGTCGGTGCCTATCTCAACGGGATGCAGCTTGTCGTTCCCCCATCGTATTTCCGAATGAACACCGACACGTCTGCTGGCATGGACCCCTTCTATGTCGAGGGATGGTTCATGTTCGTCATTCTCACCGTTTGGATCATCCTGCCACTGGTTCTAGGATATTGGCGATTCACACGTGCTGACCTCGCTTAGATCACACCAGTACGAGTAGCAGCCTCCCTCGCTGCGGACTCACTCATACCGTTCCCGAGGATCGTGTAGCGATCGCGGATCTCGTGTGCCGTCGTCAGCGCATCGATGATAGCACCAGGGTCAACACCGAGTTCGACGGCAGTCGTCGGTGCGCCGATCTCCGAAAGCGCGTCCCGGATTGCCCGCCATTCACCTTTTTCACCCGATTGGATATAGGCGACCATAATCGCGCCGACGCCTACCTGGTGACCATGTAACGCTGCAGTCGGTTCAATACGGTCGAGTTGATGGGAGAATAGATGTTCCGCCCCCGACGCCGGCCGGGAGGAGTCCGCAATCGACATCGCTACCCCTGAGGACACCAGCGCCTTCACGACGATCCACGCTGACTCTTCAAGTCCTGGTCTAATGGTCCGGGCGTTGTCCACGAGCATTTCGGCCGTCATTTCAGAGAGCGCGGCCGCGTATTCTGAATACGGAACGTCTCGAAGCCGCTCGGCTAACCGCCAGTCCTTCACAGCTGTGTAATTGGAGATGATGTCTGCGCAGCCTGCTGTCGTTAGCTCCCAGGGCGCATCTGCGAGGATCCCCGTATCAGCAATGACTGCTAATGGTGGGTCGGCAGCGACACTGTGACGAGTATCGCCCTCTGGAACCGATGACCGGCCGGAAACGATGCCGTCATGACTTGCCGCGGTGGGGACCGAGACGAAGCCACGGTCGATCTCCTCGCCTGCCATTTTCGCAACGTCGATTGGCTTACCCCCACCAATACCGACGAGGAAGTCTGCATCGTGGTCGCGAGCAGCGGCTGCAACCTGCTGTACGGCTTCGAAACTGGCCTCTTCTACAACTACTTCCGCGACTGTGAAACCCGCGTTCGCGAAGTCCTCCTGAAGTCTGGTCCCGGCTACTTCCCTCGGCGTTGGACTCGTCACGAGGAGCGGTCGATCACCCAAGCGCAGGTCTTCTATCGCCGCCACCGCGTCCCCCAACACCTCATGCCCCACGAGGACATTTCGGGGGAGGCGAATCCACGTCGACTTCTCGAACATAACCCTCCTATCTTACGGAAGCATTTAGTAAGGTAGGTTCGCTGGCCGGCAATTTCGCAGCACAAGAGAATCGCTGCTTATCTTGGGCATATAGTATTCACCTTTTAGGAACTATTTTACTCGTACCTGCTTCTCCCCCGTCAATATTCTCTCGGTATTCTCTTATGCATACCATGACATCAAAGCCTGTCGAATTGTGTCTTCCCAAAGTAGGCGAAATTCTAAAACTATATTGAGGCCGACCCTGCGACGTGCTCGACTTACCCTGACGAATCGTCAAGCTCCCATCTAGGAAGGCCAATCTTGTCCCGCAATAACGAATGCGTCTCGGGTAGAGAGGATGACACAGGCCGATGAGCGAATCTTAGAATTTCTCTAGGAGAAAGAGATCATGGCTTCTCCTAGTGTTATTGCTGCCAATATCGACTACACGGGCGAGTACAATTCCCGCAGGTGTAGAAAGCTTACCGACGCAGTACTGATGCAGCGAGTTGATCCAATCAATTACCGTATCACCGAAAAGGGAGAGACGTTTCTTATAGGCGAGCTTGATGTTGCCGAACTTGAGAAACCAGATGAGATTTAAAATTTCAAACACGCTTTGACAGACGACTACCCTACCTCCAAAAAGTCGCTGATGAGTTATTCGTCGTTCAATTCAAATCCGTACGCTGCGCGTAGGATCACTTTATCCACTTACGCTCCCAATTCATCGAACCAATCCTCTAACTCGCCAATCTGTTCTTCATTCCCCCAAATACTCGTTCATCAACCTCACCACTTCTTCGGTCGGCAGTACATTCATGTTCAACACCTCTGATCGCGGAAGCCGCTTGACTTGCGCCGTCCATAATTCGAAGACGAAGTTCCGCAAGCATTCCTCCGAGAAGTCGATGTAGTGGCTGCGCTTCATCACCATTTGGTACCCTGCAGTTACTTGTCGGTAAAGGTGAAACATTCGTTGAATCGGAAAGTTGAGCGAACATTCGGCCAATTCGAGCCGGTTGTTCCTCCACTCGTC
>CAZEDI010000056.1:0-15704 GCA_964510865.1 uncultured Halobacteriales archaeon | reverse complement strand
GCCAGTTCCGCATGAAGGCCGCGTTCCCGTTGTCGAATGCGCCGTTGGACTCCTGTTCCGTCCAATTGGTCACCGCCTCGGGCGAGATGTTGCCCGTGTAGCCGTCGAGGGACTCGGGATCGTCCTCTCCGTGGATGAACGTCCGGACCATCCGGATGGAGTCCGCAACCTGGGGGTCGGCGACGGTGATCGGGCGATCGCCGATCGGCCCGAAGAGGTTGTCGATACCGCCGAAGTACGCCCCGCCCCAGGTCGTCATGAACTCGTTGAAGTTACAGCACGACAGCCCCTCGTAGGAGTCAGCCTGGAAGACGTAGCCGTACTGCAGATCGTGTTGTTCCTTCACGTCGGCGACGATTTCGGAGAACTCCTGCCACGTGAGCGGTTCGGTCGCCCAGTTCTCGCCGTCGGGATCGTACCCGGCATCTTCGACCAGGTCCTTTCGATACAGCATCGTCGGCAGTCCGACCCACAGCGGCAGTGCGTATATCCCGCCGTCCTGTCCCGTCGCCGTCGCGACCGCCGCCTCGAAGTAGTCCGACTCTATCGACTGGACGGTGTCATCCGGCAACTCCTCGCTGAGGTTCAACAGTTGATCCCTCGCGATGAATGGGATCGTCCACCCGTTGTCGACGCGGAGGAGATCAGGTGTGCTTCGCCCCGCGGAGAGCCACTGCTGGTACTGGTTCCGTCTATCTTCAGTGACGTCCCCGCCGCTGAGGAACTCGACGGTGATGTTTTCCGACATCCCCGCCTCGTGGAGGGCGTCGTTAAATGCCTCCTGTTCACTGGCCTCCTCTTCGCTCGCGGCCCACTCGAGGGTGATTTCCTCATCCGTGGGCGTGCCGGTCACCCCGCCATTGACGGGGTCCGTCGGAGTCGGCGTGTCACCGTCGCCATCACCGTCACCGCCACACCCAGCCAGTGCGATCGTTCCGGTGACACCGGCAGCCTTGAGGAACCGGCGGCGATTCACGGCCATGCTGTCCGATTGTTCATTATTCTTCATGGACTATTTCACGTCCAGAATATACCTGCTCACCTTATTAAGTATACTACAACTACAGTTGTGTGAAAAGCCCTGTTTAAGTAGTATCCGCTGATTATCGGCCGGGTAATCTGGTCGGCCCGCCGTTTCAGTCACTCATCGTGGACCTCGATCCAGATCGATACCGCGCGAATGTCTTCGAGGATGGCGCCAAAGCCACCGATCGAATACGTCTCCGAATCGGATTCAACGATGAGCGAGACCTGATCGGCGTCACGTGCTCGGACGTCCGCATCGGGCGCGGGAACGATGTCCACGATCCTGCCTTCGATCCGCGCCTCGAACCCGGTATTCGTTTCGTAGCCGTTGACCCTGGCCACCAGCGGGGCCTCTTCCGCGACGTGGGGCATGATCTCGGCGACACAGTTCTTGATGTCCGTGTATTTCTTCGGAAAGGTCTCCGTTCGATCAGTGTACACTCGGTCCCATCGCTCCCACAGTGAATCCTGGAAATGGCCGTACAACATCGTCGAGAGGGCGGGATCTTGAACGAACATCCCATAGCCGTGTTCCCGGCGTGGCACGCCAAAGTACGACTCGCTGGCGTCCACGAGCGTCAGGAATGGGGAGAACCGCTCACGGTACCGGACTTCCGAGGCGGTCTCCTCGAAGTATGACTCGAAATCGTCGATGGTCGTTCGGAAGGAGGGGTCGAGCGCGAGCGAGAGGTTGACGATGACACCATCCGCCTTTGCGGCGTGGAGTGCCGACCTGAGGTCGAGAAACTCCGACCCGGTTGCGGCGACATTGACGCTATCGTTCGCCCGTTCGATCCCATCGATCGCGTGGTGAATCACCTGGGAGAACTCGGTGAAGATTTCCACGTCGTGTTGGCCATGGGTCGGTTGCTCCCAGATGTCGTCGATCGTCTCGGCTGCAGCCGAATATCGTCCCGACTTCGTCTCGAGTTCCGAAATCAGCTCCACCGGGTCGATCACCCGTGCTCGCAAGGCATCGTCCTCGTACGTCTCGATATAGCCCTTCTCGTTCAGCGTCCGAAGCACGTCGTATATCCGCGGCTGGGGGACCGTACACGCGTCCACGAGTTCGGACACGGACGCATCACCTAGCTTGAGGAGGGCGACGAATGCCTTTGCTTGGTATGGGGAGAGTTCCCCGTCTTCCAAGACCGACTGGAGCTCGTCGGGATTCATACCGTCGGTCTAGGTACCATGCCGCCGATAATAACTGTCTTCCCCAGGCCACCGCGGATCCTGAACAGGCGAAGGATTAAGACGGCGTGCCGGCGATACCTGGGCTGGGTACCGTCGTGTCATCACTCCATCACCGCGTTCGACGGCCTGCCTACACTGGCTCGAACCGGTGTTGGCCCTGTACGATCGTCAACGTCGTGCTACTCGCGCTCGCGTGTCTGGTAGTCGCACTCGTGTCTCCTGTCTGGGCGGTGGCCCTCGCTATCGTCGGCGTGGCCGTCATCTGGCTCAGGGGGTATCTCGTCCCGTACACGCCACGGTTCGCGCCGGCTCTCGCTGCGCGCCTCCCCTGGAACCCGTTCCACGCCCAGCGATCCAGCGATTCGCTCGCGGATGTCGGCTCCAGTGACGGGGAGGCTGTCCTCGAGGCCCTGATCGAACGAGAGCTCGTACAGGTTCAGGGTGACGACCTCCAGCTTGCTCCTGCGTTCGAAACCGCGTGGTACGAGGAGATGACGACGCTTGCGGCGATGGATCCGGAGACGGTAGCCGCCGAAACTGCTGCCGTCGCCCCAGCGGCCGTCGACGCAACCGTTCACACTACCCCCGAGCACACCTACGTCATCCTGTCGGATGGCTCATCGAGCGTTGCCGGCGAAGCCTGGCTCAGGCACCCCGTCGCGATCGTGGAAACGGCAGCAGCCCGAGTCCTGGCTGATGCTGGCGTCGAGACCGAGAGACGTATCGCTGCAGCGCATGCAATGGGCTTGTTCCTTGAGACGTGTCCCGTGTGTGGTGGGACTGTCGTCGAGGGACCTGCGACCGAGTGTTGTGGTCCCCCGGAGACGGGCCCGAACGGAGAACCACTCCAGGCCCGGGTCTGTGAAGCATGTGACGTCCGGTTTCACGTCTTCGAGTGACCGATCACCCGATCACGGGCACAAGACGTTCTGGGACCACTTCGCGATCATGTCGTCGGTATCGGTCATCCACTCGGCCAGCTGCTGTCGCAGCCGCAGTTTCGTCTCCGCGTACTGTGGATTGTCGATGACGTTCTGCAATTCGTGTGGATCTCGCTCCAGGTCGTAGAGCTCGTCGACCCCGGGGGGATTGTAGACGTACTTGTACCGCTCGGTCCGGATCATCCGCTGGGAGTAGAGGCCGAACTCGTCGCCGTGATACTCGGCGAACAGCGAGTCGGGCCACTCGTCGGGCGTCGTCCCCTCGAGAAGCGGGACGATACTGCGCCCGTCGATGTCAGCCGGCGGGTCAATGTCCGCGAGCTCGAGGAACGTCGGCATGAGATCCAGCAAGCGAACGAAGGACGCACACCGCGCTCCATCCTCGACGACACCGGGCCACCGGACCACGAGGGGGATGTGATAGGTTTCCTCGTACATGAGTGGCCCCTTGTTGAACTGCCGGTGACTCCCGGTGAAATCCCCGTGATCGGAGGAGTGGACGACGACAGGCTCGAGGTCTAGCCGATCGATCGCCTCGAGGATACGCCCGATTTGGGCATCGATGAGACTGACGAAGCCGAAGTACTTCGCGATCGCATTCCGCCACTCCGCTTCGGTGAGGGCTTCGACACCGCGATACCGGAGATAGGCTTCCTGGACCTCGGGCTTCTTTCCGTACGATTCCTGGAAGGACTCCCAGAGGTCGATCTCGGCAGGGTCGTACATCGAGGCGTAGGGCTCCGGGACGGTGTAGGGATGGTGCGGCCCCGGGAAGTCAGTCCGATGAAAATAGGGGCCGTCTCCCTCGGCCCACGCCTCGAGACGTTCGATGGTCCGCTCGGCGAGATAATACGGTCGGGTCGCCTCGACGGGGATTGGGGTTTTCGCGGCGATGAGGGTCGGATCTCGGGTGTCCGTCCAGAGCGCCTCGTCGAGTTCGATGTCGTCCGGCTCGATGCCCAGACTGCGCTGGTATGCAGGGAAGCCATCTGCCGTCCCTCCTGTCCCGTCACTCTCGAGGGATTCGAATCCGAAGTCCGCCGGTCGTTGTGTGCGCCCGACGTGCCACTTCCCGAGATAGGTGTTTGTATACCCGTCCGCCGCAAGCAACTCGCTGAACGTCGGGATGTCTTCGGGGAATTCCGTCCGAATCGCATCCGGCTCGTGACAATTATTGAGCATCCCGTGGTTGTGGGGATACAGCCCGGAGAGCAATGAGCCGCGTGCACTCGAGCAGATACTGATCGGCGTGTACGCACGCTCGAAGTACATCCCCTCGGCGGCGAGACGATCGATAGCAGGCGTGTCGACGGCTGGCCCGTCCGGATGGGTCACGTCGAAACGCTCCTGATCCGTCAGGAGAAGGAGGATATTCGAGGTGGTCATTGAAGTGAGGATAGTGAGCGTCTATCGACCATTAGGCGTTTCTACCACGAAGGTTGTATCAGCTCCCCTGTTTAAGAGCGCCGACGAACGTTGGGCAGCTCCGTTAACGTGTCCTCGTCGCAGTGTCGAGGGATCGCTCTCCGAGTATCGATCCAATTGGCCCTCCTAGGACGCATCCCCGCTTCCAAAGGTAGGGAATGCGGTGAGTGTGAACACCTAACAAGGATTGATACGGTGTCAGGCCGATTGCAACGGTATGGACGTCGTCAATCCAGCGACTGGCGAGCGGATCGACGAGTACGAGGAACACACCCAGGCTGAGGTCGAGAGTGCTCTCGAGGACGCCATGTCGGCGTTCGAAGAGTGGCGAGATCGTCCCCTCCGAGAACGGGAGGAGCTGCTGGCTGCCGCGGGCGACGTCCTTCGATCGAACACACGGGACTATGCAGAGCGCATGACTCGTGAGATGGGCAAACCACTCTCGCAGGCTATCTCGGAGGTCGAGAAGTGTGCCTGGGTCTGTGACCACTACGCGGAACACGCGGGCGAGTACCTCCAGGACGAGCACCATCCGAGTCCACCTGGCTCGACTGTCAAGACCGTCTACGAACCACTGGGACCTGTCCTGGCGATCATGCCGTGGAACTTCCCGTTCTGGCAGGTGTTTCGGTTCGCGGCCCCGTATCTCGTTGCGGGGAACGTCGGGTTGCTCAAGCACGCGTCGAACGTCCCTGGCTGTGCCCTGGACATCGAAGCAGTGTTCCAGGAAGCGGGAGTTCCGGACGGGGTCTTCCAGTCGCTCCTGATCTCCTCAGACATGGTGTCCGACGTCATTGCGGACGAGCGGGTGGTGGCTGCGACGTTGACGGGAAGCAGCGGGGCGGGACGGTCGGTCGCCTCGACAGCTGGTGACCACCTGAAAAAGACAGTCCTCGAGCTGGGCGGCAGCGACCCGTTCGTCGTACTAGACGACGCCGATATCGACGTGGCTGCCCGGACTGGTGCCTGGGCACGGAACCAGAACGGCGGCCAGTCGTGCATTGCGGCCAAGCGCTTCGTCGTCGTCGAGTCGGTATACGACGAGTTCGTCGAGGAGTTCGTCGACCAGGTCGGGGATCTCACGGTCGGGGATCCGATGAACGAGGAGACGGACGTCGGCCCGCAAGCCCGGGAGGATCTCCTCGATACCCTCCAAACGCAGGTGGAGGCGAGCGTCGAGGCCGGTGCGACGGTCGAGGTCGGAGGGGAACCACTCACACGCGACGGCGCGTTCTATCCCCCGACGATCCTCACGGACATCCCGGAGGGGTGTCCCGCGGACACCGAGGAAGTCTTCGGGCCCGTGGCTGCCGTGTTCCGTGTCGAGGACGAGGCCGCGGCGATCGAGAAGGCGAACGACACCCCCTTCGGCCTCGGTGCGAGTATCTGGACGACAGATCTCGAGCGGGGGAAACGGGTGGCGTCGGCCATCGACGCTGGCTGTGTGCACGTAAACGAGCTCGTGAAATCCGATCCGAGGGTGCCGTTTGGCGGCGTGAAGGAGTCAGGCTACGGACGAGAACTCTCGGGGGCGGGGATCACGGAATTCGTCAATCGAAAAACCGTCTGGGTCCAAGGAGCCCCCGACGAGGGAATCCCGGTGGAGTGACCCATGAAAGCAGCAGACCTCCTCGTCTCGTGTCTCGAGCAGGAAGGCGTCGACTACGTGTTCGGCCTCCCCGGCGAAGAGCTCGAAGACGTGCTGTTCTCCCTGCGCGACTCGACCATTACCTTCGTCCCGGTTCGCCACGAACAGGGCGCGGCGTTCATGGCTGACGTCCACGGCCGGTTGAGCGGAGCGGCTGGCGTCTGTCTCGCGACGCTCGGCCCTGGGGCGACGAACCTCGTGACCGGGGTCGCCGATGCAAACCTGGACAAGGCCCCGCTCGTCGCCATCACAGGACAAGGTGGGCTCGAACGCCTCCACAAGGAGAGCCATCAGGCCATCGATATCGTGAACATGCTGGCGCCGATCACCAAGTGGAACACGCAGATCAGCGATCCGGACATCATCCACGAATCCGTGCGGAAGGCGTTCAAGCTCGCCGAGTACGAGAAACCGGGAGCGACACACCTCGAGTTTCCCGAGGACGTGGCCGCGGAAGAGACCGAGATGAACCCACTGCCACAACGGGAGCGGGTCCGGCGCCCGGATCCAGATATCGCCTCGATCGATCGCCTGGAGGACCGCATCGCTGACGCCGAGCGGCCGCTGCTCATCACCGGAAACGGGGCAGTCCGTACCGACGCGGCGGAGGAGATCCGGGCGCTTGTCGAGGTGACGGACTACCCAGTCGCGGCGACCTACATGGGGAAGGGAGCCGTCTCTGACGCCGATCCCCACTCGCTGATGACCCTCGACTCCGGCGAGCACCAGGAAGCCTCGGAAGCCATCCGGATGGCAGACCTCATCATCACGGTCGGCTACGACATCGCCGAGCACGATCCGGCCGGGTGGAATCCACAAGCTGACGCGACGATCGTCCACATCGACAGCGAGCCGGCGGAGGTGTACCAGCACTACAATCCAGACCTGGAGATCGTCGCCGATCTCGCCGCGACGCTTCGGGAGGTCACGGACCGATGTACCGCGATGGACGCGGGGTGCGATCCGCACTGGTACCATGACCTTCGCGAGCAGATCCATGCGGACGTCACCCGGCGGCCGGACGAGGACGACCCGTTCACCGTGGCTGGCGTCATCCCGTTCCTGCGAGACGTCATGGATTCCGAGGACGTCCTCATCTCGGACGTCGGCAGCCACAAGATGCGGATCGCACAGAACTTCCCGACGTACCAGCCCAACACGTGCATCATATCGAACGGGCTGGCGGCGATGGGTATCGCGGTACCCGGCGGTATCGCCGCGGACCTCGCCGTGGAGTCGAACGTGGTCGCTGCCACGGGGGACGGCGGCTTCCTCATGAATGCCGCAGAACTCGATACCGCCACGCGGCTCGGCTGTGGGTACACCGTGATCGTCTTCAACGACAATGACTACGGGTTGATCTCTGCCAAGCAGACCGAGCACAGGGGGGAACACTTCGGGACGGAGCTCACGAATCCGGACCTCGTCGCCTTTGCGGAGAGCTTCGGCATCGACGCCTATCGCCCCGCCGATTGGCACGACCTCGAATCAGTGCTCGCCGACGTCGTCCCCGCATCGACGATATCCCTCGTCGAGATTCCCGTGGTCGGGACGGAGTGAGTGCCTCTACCCCAGGTTTATTGCCTCCTCCCGTCGAGGCAGCACCATCACACGACTAGCCTTCGTCTGCGTTGGAAACGCCGGACGCAGTCAGATGGCGACAGCCTTCGCGGAACGGGAGCGAGACCGCCGCGAGCTCGACCTCGATATCGTCACCGGCGGGACCGATCCAGCGGATACTGTCCACGACGAGGTCGTGACCGCTCTCAGTGACGTTGGGATCGACATCGGTGACAGAACACCCAGACGCATCACCCCGGGGGATATCGAGGACGCCGACTACGTCGTGACGATGGGCTGTTCTGTCGACGAGTTCGCGCCCGATGACTGGGACGGCACCGCGATTCGCTGGAGCCTCGACCACTCCGGTGGGGATCTCGATGCTGTCCGATCCCAACGGGATGAAATCGAGAACAGGGTCGTCGCCTTCTTCGATCAGTTCGAGGATACCCACTAGACGTCGCCGTACCGACAACTGCCACGATGAGTCAGGAACAGGTGACGGTCGAACCACAGGAACCGAGTCCGATAGACACGTTTCGGCAGTTCTTCGCGCTCGAGCGCGACGTGCTGGTCCTGTCGCTCGCGATGTTTGCGTTCAGCCTCGGCTTCCAGATGACCAGCCGGTTTCTCCCTGAGTACCTCGTCGCGCTCGGGGCGTCGGGATTCGTCGTTGGCTTGTTCGGGACTGTCGGGAATATCATCGCCGCCGTGTATCCGTACCCGGGTGGGGCGATCTCAGATCGCCTCGGCTCGCGGTATTCCCTCACGGTGTTCGGTCTGATTTCGACGATCGGGTTCGGCCTCTGGCTCGTCACGCCCTATCTCGGGGCGATCTCGCTGGGGAGTGTCACGATTCCGGCGTGGATCTGGATTTTCGTCGGGCTCCTGCTCGCCCAGGCCTGGAAGTCGTTCGGCCTCGGTGCGACCTTCGCGGTCGTCAAGCAGGCGACCGACCCCTCGCGATTGGCGGCCGGCTTCGCCAGTACTGAGACGTTCCGTCGGACTGCATTCCTTATCGGGCCCGTCCTGGCAGCTGTCCTCATCGGCCTCCATCCGGCGTTCACGGTGAGCTTCCAGTACGTCCTCGCTGTCGCGGTAGTTTTCGGTCTCGTCGGAACGGTCGCACAACATCTCCTCTACGACGCAAGCGAGGACACGTTCGGCGATTCCTTCGCGGGCCTCGAGCAGATCAGACAGGACCTCCGGGAAATGCCAGCGGAACTTCGACCGCTGCTGGTCGGTGATACGCTCGTGCGCTTCGCGAACGGCATGGTCTACGTGTTTTTCGTGCTGGTCATCACGCAGATCTACCAGGTCGGGTTCGAGACGACGATTGCAGTGGCGGAGGTCTCCTACGCGATTTCCCTGTCTCCAGAGGCGTTCTTCGGCTATCTGCTCGGCGTGGAGATGGTGATCGCGCTCCTCGTGATGGCCCCGGCGGCGAAAGCAACGGAGTCCGTCGGGCTCAAGCCCGTCGTCGCGGCGGGATTCGTCGTCTATGCCGTCTTTCCGGTTATCCTCATCAGTGGTCCGGAGCTCCTGACTCCAGTCGTCCCCACTGCCTGGGCGCTCGTCCTCATCTTCGCGTTTTCGGGGTTGCGATTCGCGGGACTCCCTTCGCACAAGGCGTTGATCGTCGGCCCTGCAGAACAGGGTGCCGGCGGACGCGTCACCGGAACGTACTACCTGCTCCGGAATACGATCGTCATCCCGAGTGCAGCACTCGGCGGCTATCTCTGGGAGTTCGTCAGTCCGGAGGTCGCTTTTACGATCGCGGCCGTCATCGGGGTCGTCGGCACCGGGTACTTCCTGCTCTTCGGCAAGGAGTTCGAGGCCTATCAGTAGGCCCACTCAGGTCCATCACACATGTCTCCCCGATCACTCACCACATCTTCGACATAGGGCACTCTGTCATCTCCTGAGTCTTCCCTGGGGAGTCACTCCGCTGCGGACTGGAGTCGGTCCGCGATGTCGGTCACGGCCTGATATTCTGCATCCGCGTACGCGATCACACGGACGTCAGTCAGCGTGGTAGGCTCGTACTCCCATATCACCTCACAGACGAGCTGGGCACCCGTGTCGAAATCGAATCCAGCGGCACCCGTCCCGAGGATCGGCATGACGAGCGATTCACAGCCGAGTTCTTCCGCCGCGTCGAGCGCGTTTCGCGTTGCATCGCGTATGCTCCCAGACGTCGCTTGTCCGTCACCGTAGTGGGGCATGGCAGCGGCATGAATCACGTACTCCGCCTCGAGTTCATAGGCGTCTGTGACGGCGACCTCCCCGAGCGCAACAGGTCCCTGAGAGACCGCTTCCTCGTTGATCGGGCCCGCTGCACCCCGTCGAAGGGCACCGGCGACGCCACTCCCCATCCGGAGACTCGTCCCCGCGGCGTTCACGAGGGCATCCGCCTGCTGGGCGGCGATATCGCCCTTGATGACGGTAAACTCCATAGCCGGACGTACGCAGTGCCGGTAGTAAAATCCACAGACCATTCTCACTGTGGGAGGCGACACCGATCCTACACCGCTTGAGACAGGTTCTCAACTGCGGGATCGTCCCGGGATCGATCTCCTCGAGCGCCTGTTCACAGTGCGCCAACCTCAGTTCGATCTCGTCGACGCTTCAGATTCGAGTCGGGTGGAAGCTGGCCATCGATACGGACGATCCCTCGTCCCCCATCTGTCGTATCACATGGCCACCCCCGGGTGACTGTCAGTCCACCGTTTCGACCCTCGATCACGATGAAGTCCCCGCTACTGACGCCGAGTTCCTGGAGAGCAGCTTCACCGTACGTTGGATACCACTCATCTATGATTGTTTCGGGAGAACTCAGCAAGTGGACGCGCAGGTAAACCCGAGAAACAGTCGGTTACTCAGCTCTTCACTTCGATCTGTTTGCCGCGGGTCGTCGCACCCGCCATTACCGGCAGCCGGACTTCGAGGATCCCGTTGTTGTACTGCGCGTCGATGTCATCGTCCTCGATGGTCTTGGGGAAGCGGAACCGCCGGTGGTACGTCTTTCGATGCTCGCGAGAGTCGTCTTCGTGCTCGGCGGCGATGTTGAGGACGCCATCATCCCACGAGACTTGGATCTCGTCGGGGTCGAAGCCCGGCAATTCGACGCTCAGGACGAACTCGTCGTCCTCTTCGTACAGTTCGTAATCGTTACTCCCGGTTTCGAAGAGTCGGCTCGGAAATCCGGTGCTTTGCAGCCAGGAATTGGTTGGACTGGTCGGAAGGGCCATGGCTGATCACCCGTAATCCAAGTGATGATTGTGCACGGTTCATAAAAAACGTTACTATCGTGGTACTCATTCATACCCAGTTCCAAACTCACCTATCCAATAGCAAAGTCCTCACTCCACACACAAGATATCGGACCTATGTCCCGCACATTCGTGCGAGACGATTCCGTACCCTACTGGTAGTCTTCAGAAATGACCGAATCAGGTCTCCGTGCTGGAGCTGGGGGCTCGTGAGTGCCGAACTCGGGATGTGTTTCCTCCATCCAGAGATAGACGAGGAGACCGGAGATGAACATCAAGACTGCGGTCGCATAGAACGCGGCTTCGATGCTCTCGAACTCCATGACGAGGCCGATGACGATCGCACCGACCCCATAGCCAGCATCCCGCCACATCCGATAGACGCCCATCCCAACGGCACGCCACGATGGGTGGCATGCGTCCCCGGGTACTGTCATGAGGTTGGGATAGAGTAGTGCCATTCCCAACCCAGCGATCCCAGCCATAACAGTCCACAGAAGGAATCCCTCAACAAATACCATACCGAGGACCCCAGCTCCGGCGAGAAACATCCCCCAAATCACTGGTGGACGACGGCCGATCGAATCCGCCAGCCCTCCCGTCCCTATTTGGAGAAAGTACATCGAACTGTGCACGCCGACAACGACGCCAACAGCGGCAATGCCGAGCCCACGGCTCGTGAGATAGAGGGGGACGGTGATCCAGAAGAGGGTGTCGACAAAGTTCTCGATGTGGCCGGCTTGTGCAGCCGCGAACAACGTCCTGTCGCCATAGGTAGCCCGCTTCACCACCTCGTCGAACGACAGGTCTGCGTCGTACTCGTTGTCGTCACCCTCCAGTCGAGCATACTGGACTGTTTCCTTGATCAAGACTATGGAGATGAGGAATGCGACAGCGACCACGACCGCGAGAAAATAGAATGGCTCTGGCCGGAGGTTCGTGTGGCCGGCAATGAGGCCCGTTACCCATGCACCCACCGCAACGCCCGTGTACCCGAACGACTCGTCGATCCCGACCGCGAGCCCGCGTTGGTCAGGTCCCGCGAGGTCGATTTTCGCGTTGATCGCCATACTCCACGTCAGTGCCTGGTTGACCCCCAACAGGACGTTCCCTGCGGTGATCCACCACCAGTTAGGTGCGAAAATCAGAACAAACGGCAACGGGAGGGCGGTTGCCCACCCGAGGATGAGCACGGGCTTCAGACCGTATTCCTCGCCCCACTTACCCGCATAGAGGTTCAATAGCGACTTGACGAAGCCGAAGCTGACGACGAATGAACCGATGACGAACAACGACTCGACACCGAGTTCGTCCCGCCCCAAGACGGGGACGATGGCACGTTCGGAGCCGATTGTGAGTCCTGTCGCAAACACCAGAAGGACGTGTAGTGAGAACTGGCCGAGGTGTTCGCGGATCCCCTGCTCAATCGGCTTACTCATGTGATAGTTGCACTGTCGTGAGTTGTCTTCCCTGTCGGTCCCCTGCCCTGTCTTCGGATCCACAGCCCATCGGTCACTCGGCAGCGCATCGATTCGGGCCTAATTCGATGCTCGTGCGGTCAGCGTCTTCGATTTCTTCGAGTCCGACGTTGGCCCGTTTGATCTGTTCGACGTTCGGTGGCTGCTCCGGAATGTTCGAGGCCAATTGTGCAATGAACGCCGATCGATCGAGTCCCAGATCGGGATTCCTTTCACGAACCTCGGAGAGACTGGCGGTCACGGGCGGGTTCGGTGACCCGGGATCGTGGGACGGTAGGACCACTGGATCGCCCTCATATTCGAGCAAGCGCTGAAGACTCTCGAAGAGCGTTTCTGCGTTTTGCTCCGGTTCGTCGTCGGCAAGTCCCACGGCCGCTCCAAGTTCGACGCGGCCGACACTTCCGTGGAACAGCGTATCGCCGGTGAGGAGGGCCTCCCCCTCGATGTCATAGGTAACGCTTCCGGGGCTGTGCCCGGGGGTGTGTACCACCTTGATGCCGACGTCGCCAATTTGGAAGGTGTCACCGTCGTCGATTGGTTCCGCCTCAATGGCGATCGCATCGTCGGCGTGGAGATGATAGGGCACACCAAACTGCTCGGCAAGAGCATGGCCACCCGAGAGGTGATCCGCATGGGCATGGGTCTCGTACACCCCGACGAGTTCGGCGTCGTAGTCCTCGAGCACGGCTTCGTATTCCGTCGGATACTGTGACGCGTCGAAGACAGCTGCCTGACTGTCCGAGACGAGGACATATGAGAGACAGCCTTTTCCTGGTCGAGCGACCTGCACGAGCGTCCCCGAAATATCGATCGGCACTTCGGCAGCAACGTGAACTTGACTCCATCCGACCATGCCCTCCTCGAGGGTCAGTGCCTCAAAACCCATGTCGCGGAGTACGTCGGTTGCCGTCCGTGAAACCATGCCGATGCCGCAGACTGTCACGATTTCCGTGTCTTTCGGGAGATCACGAAACGCCGCCTTCGCCGCGTCGGGGTCTTCCCGAAGCGTATCGTACACGTCAATTTGAATGCTCCCCGGGATATGCCAGTCCTCGAAATCGTCTCTTGATCGAATGTCGACGAGAACAGGGGCTGCATCGTCTCGGATACGAGTCGCGAGTGTCTCCGGGTGGATCGTTACCATATCATTTCCGTTGAATCTGGTCTTCTTTATGGGTTCTGCAGGTTATAACCGGTAACAGTCGCCCGGTTCGCCAGCTCTTCTCTCGACCTTAGATGAACAGTTGGATGTCGGAGGTGGCCATGTTCTGAAAGGCAGTAGGCGCGCCGACTCCGACCGTTACTCCGTCGTAGAACTCGTCTTCTTCGTGGCCCATTAGGTCGATGGTCGTGCCACATGCTTGGAGCTCTACACCGGTGTCGAGGCAGAGACGAACAAGGTCTTCGATCATTGCGTTTCCGTTATTCTCCATTTTTCGTTTCATCATCCGCGCGGTCATTCTGTCCATTCCCGGAAGGACAGCGAGGAGATTTGGGACCGGCATGTGAGGGTTTCCTACCGCACTCAACGGGAGAGTCTTCGAACGCTCCTCGTGGATAATATCCAGTCCCCAGAAAGTGTGAAAGACGGTGACGTCCCAGTCGAACGCGGCAGCCGTGCTCGCGAGGTTTAACGGGGGAAACGCCATGTCGAGTGTTCCCTTGCTCGCGACGATCGTCAGCTTCGGGGTCTCCTCACGTTCCGTTTGGAGGGTAGCTACCTGAGATTCGAGTTCCTCGATTCGCTCCTGGAGGGTCGCCATGTCTGGCGTTTCCGTGTCGTGCGCCTCGGTGTTAGTGCTCATATGGCTAGTCAGTCTTTTTGATGTAGTGTTTGTATACCGACTGGCCGCCCTCCTCGGCTTCGACCTGATCAAGGAGTTTGACGCCGTCGGTGATGTCTGCCCAGCTCTCGAAATCTGGCAGACTGTTGCGTTCGGTTGCTAGGACCTCCAACACGCTACCTTCCGGGAGGCTGTCGACTGCACCTTTGGTCTTTGCAAGCGGGATCGGGCAGACTTCACCCGTCGCATCCAGCGTGTCCGTGATTTCCTCCTCTGTAGTCACGATGGTTCACCTGTATGTATCGGTTGAGGTGGGTATCACGATAGCCATTCTGCCGGTTATAACCGGGGTTAACGCTTTATTGGCTGTCTGTGATAGCTTTGGATATGAGTCTGTACGAGACATCGTTCAAGGTCAAACACGAGTGTCCGTACCGAACTATCTCGGAACAGCACCCGAGTCTAACGATCCGGGAGTGGTTCATGAATGAACACCAGATCTTGGAGGTGGCCGCATCGACAGATACTACAGAAGACCTCACGGATCAGATTGACGCGCTCGGAACTGTCCTATACGAGGCGAGTGATGATGATACTCTATACGCCGTTGTTCGATCATGCCTCTGCTCACTCGATGACTCGCTCATTACGAAGTTTGAGGAACACAACTGCCTCTACCTGCCGCCGACCATCTATCGCCATGGCTGGGAACATTACACGGTGACCGCATTCGACGACCGTGACGTCCGGGCACTACTCGGGGACCTTGACGGGGATCGTGAAATCGAGGTTATGACCACCCAATCTATCGAAACAAGGCGGGTCCCTCACAGTCTCTTTATGAATGCTGATTCCTTGTTCGGGGGCCTCACTCCTCGACAGATGGAAGCGCTGCGGATCGCCCTCGATAGTGGCTACTTCGAGCAGCCACGGGGAGCCTCCGTCGAGGAGTTAGCTGAGCAGACGAGTGTTGCCCGGTCGACCTATGAGGAGCATCTCCGCAAAGCCCAAAATAAGTTGATCGCGAATACCGAGAACTTCCTCCGACTCGTCACGGAAACCAACAGTGATGACGGCTTACGTGAACGTCCGACATCTGTTGTATCGTCGTAAGATTCTAACCACGTTCCTCTCGAGCACTCACTGGACCCTTTTAAGAACGATACACCAATTCTCCATCAAACGGCACATCACGGGTTCTTCGTAGATACCTTTAGGATCGTTAGTCCCGGTTATAGCCCGCAGCACGGTTATTGGTTTTCTCACGCGAAATGCTATCGTACCATGTCCACCCGAGTAGTTATCGACCAAACCACATCCGAATCGTTTGTCGAGGATTGGTGAGTACAAATGGTAGAATCCCTCGACACAAG
>CAZEDI010000055.1:9169-15999 GCA_964510865.1 uncultured Halobacteriales archaeon | reverse complement strand
TGTCCGAAATCCCGTGTCGTCGTCCTCTGACATACGTCCTATGTGCGTGCCTCAGTGCCTATAGGTTCGACCATGTCTAGTGGGTGCATGGGTGGGACGGTCGAAGGTGGGGATGAATGGACGATCAGTTTTGAGAGGTTTTTTGATGGAGAACGATCTGTCTCCTCAGCAGCGGGTGTTTTGAGACTGGAGTTTCTGTCCATATTGGCGAGCCAAGGAGTTGAGACAAGCAGAAAACCGAGCGTTGGAGTGAAATTATCCAAAGTTCCATTGGAGTACTCAATATCAGAGGAATGAGATATATCAAATAACTTACGTCGTGAGTGAAGACAAAAAGATTCATAGATTCCCCTACTCCATATTGATCCATGACCGCTCACGGAGCAAAGTTGGCAAGCCTCACACCCGAGGAAGTGATCGATCGACTGTCAACCGAATCAAACAGCAAAGCTATCAAGCGATTAGTCGCCGCCAGGGAGTACCTCGCGGGGAGCTCTCCGGCCGCAATTTCCACAAAGTACGGGTGGCCGGAGCAGACCATCTACTCGTGGCTCGATCGCCTGGAGTCCCACGACCTCGACGAGGCACTGTACGACGATGCCCCGCCAGGGCGACCACCGGCTCTGACTCCCGACGAACTCGACCAGTTCCGTGATGTCGTCTCAACACCGGCGACCGGTGTCGGATTCGATTCGCCCACCTGGACGACAGCGCTCGCCCAGGAATTCATCCTGCAGGAGTTCGGACACGAGTATTCACGGCGACATGTCCGTCGCTTACTGAAGAATGCCGGTGTGCAGAGAACTCCTCCGGAGAGCGAGTAATCGTACTCGGGGAGACGAGCACGGGAGCAGTGGATCCCACACGAGGTGCGGGGTTCCTCGGCATGTGTACAGAAATCGTCCAGTCCATCCCTATCCACAGTCGACTACCACCCAGTAACTCCACAAACCGTCCGTCGGGACTGAGCTTTTCGACGCTGCCACGACAGCTCAAACGCTTACTAAAATATAAGTATTTATGTCCGCCATCCAATCTCCGCACCCTGTATTTTACTGAAATGATACCTATCGGAGAGTCCACCATGAGCATCCCCACCGACGGGAGATCCACCCTCGAACGACGGCGAACCCACTCCCACTGGACCGGTACCTTTAGGCCGCTCTTTCCCGTGCGTGTCGGCTATGGGAGGGACAGGGACGGCTGCGTTCGACGCGTCGGCCGAAGCCATCGGTGCTGCAGTGAGCCGAACCACCGCGACGGAATTTCCATCGCTACTCGAGACGATCATCCGCGAGCCCGCACTCGGTACGCCGTTACCGTTCGAGGGAGTTTCCTACGACGGAATACCGGTCACGTCACCCCCGACGGGTGCGGATCTCGTGAACGCGAAAACAGGTGTCACCGCAGGGAAATACGGCATCACGGAATACGGATCGGTACTCCTCGAAGAAACCGGACAGGGCGAGGAGTTGCTCGGGCTCTACCCCGAGCTTCACGTCGTGGTCGTGGCCGAGAGCACCATCGTCGAGGATTTGCCGGCTGCCCTCGACGAAGTCGCGGATCGACTCACCGATTACCCCATGGACACGATCATCGCGACCGGCCCCAGCGCGACGGCAGATATGGGTGAACTTGTCGTTGGCGTCCACGGCCCACACGACGTCCACATCATCATCCTGGAGGACCGATGAGCTCGCGCGAACAGAAACGAGCCCGGATCCGATCGCTGCTCGAAACCGAAGGCGACGCCGTCTTCGGGAATACCACTACTTTCAACGAGGGGCGCTACGAGTCGGTGGCGCAACTCGACGACTACGACCAGCTCAAAGGCCGTGCCCGGGAGATCAAGGAGAACGCGATCGCGAATCTCCCCTCCCTCATCGACGAACTCACCGACTCCATCGAAGCGAACGGCGGAACCGTCTACGTCGCCGACGACGAGGCGGACGCCCGCGAGTACATCGCGAGCGTCGTCGACGATCGGGACGCGGACTCCGTCGTCAAGAGCAAGTCGATGACGAGCGAGGAGATCGAGGTGAACGACCGGCTCCAGGCCGATGACGTCGACGTGTGGGAGACCGACCTCGGGGAGTTCGTCATCCAGGTCGCCGACGAAACGCCGTCACACATCGTCGCCCCGGCAATACACCGGTCTCGCGAGAACATCGCTCGGCTGTTCAACGAGTATTTCGAGCCCGAGGAGCCCCTCGAAACGGCCCAGGATCTCACGGTGTTCGCTCGCGAGTACCTCGAAGACCGCATTCGCGCTGCCGATGTCGGGATGACTGGCGCGAACTTCATCGCCGCGGACACCGGCACGATGGCGCTCGTCACGAGCGAAGGGAACGCCCGGAAGTGCGTCGCGTCGACGGACACCCACATCGCGATCGCTGGCGTCGAGAAGATCGTCCCGAGCGTCTCGGACCTCCAGCCCTTCGTCGAACTCATCGCTCGCTCGGCAACGGGGCAAGCGATCACCGCCTACGTCTCCCTGCTTACGCCCCCTGTCGGGACACCCGTGCCCGACTTCGACGACGACACGATGCCGATAGGTGAGGCCGACGAGGACCGGGACTTCCACCTCGTCCTGCTCGACAACGGCCGGCTGGACCTCCGCACTGACGATCAGCTTCGGGAGACGCTGTACTGTATCCGCTGCTCCGCGTGCCTCAATTCGTGCGCCAATTTCCAGCACGTCGGCGGGCATGCCTTCGGCGGCGAGACCTACTCGGGCGGCATCGGGACGGGCTGGGAGTACGCCGTCCACGGCGAGGAACAGGCCGCCGGGTTCAACGACTTCTGTACGGGGTGTTCGCGCTGTGTGAACCAGTGTCCCGTGCAGATCGACATCCCGTGGATAAACACCGTCGTCCGGGATCGGATCAACCACGGGGAAGATCCGGGGACGTTCGATGCTGTCTTCGAGGGACTGACCCCTGATGATGAACCCGCCGGCATGGACCTCCAGAAACGGTTCTTCGGGAACTTCGATACCATCGCCCGGTTCGGGAGCACGCTCGCACCAGTATCCAACTGGCTCGCCGACCTCCCCCCGTCCCGATGGCTCATGGAACGCGCCGTGGGCATCGACCACCGACGCGAGCTCCCCACGTTCGAACGCGACTCGTTCACCGACTGGTTCGCCGAACGGGGGACCACCGTCGACGCTTCGGACGCGGCGCGCGAGGCGGTCGTCTATCCCGATATCTATACGAACTACATCTCGAGCGAGCGGGGGAAGGCAACGGTCCGGACCCTCGAGGCGCTCGGCGTTCACGTCCGGGTTTCGGATCCTATCGGATCCGGACGCGCCCCCCTCTCACAGGGGATGATCACGACCGCCGAGGCCAGCGCAGAGGATCTCCACGCGTCGCTCCTCGACCACATCGAGGCGGGCCGGGACGTCGTGGTCATCGAACCGAGCGACCTCGCCATGTTCCGGCGCGACTACGAGAAACTCCTGTCGGCGAGCGCGTTCGAACAGGTGCGAGAGCACAGTTTCGAGGTCATGGAATACGTCTTTGGCCTGGTAGAGAATGGAGCCGATCCGACAGCACTCTCCGAGGGGACGGAGCGCCTCGCGTATCACGGGCACTGCCAGCAACGGACGCTCGGACTCGAGGACCACACGGTTGCCGTCCTCGAGCGGCTCGGGTACGACGTCGAGACGTCCGACGTGGAGTGCTGTGGCATGGCAGGCTCATTCGGCTACAAGCGTGAGTACTACGACCTGGCGATGGACGTCGGCGAGACCCTCGCTGGGCAGTTTTCCACGACGGGAATGGAATCGAGGACCGTGCTCGCGAGCGGCACGTCCTGCCTCGAACAACTCGACGCCTTGCTGGATCGCGACGCCACCCACCCTGTCGAATGTATCGCACCGCGATAACGGTGTTCGGGATAGGGACACGCGATCGTCTCATTCGCAACCCAGAGCGGGGACCCGTCCACAGGATGAGACAGCCGTCAGGACCTTGTTCGACTGGCTGCTCACCGCGCGTCATCCCATAACCAGCGCCAGAGTCACACGGTGGCGTAGTACTCCTCGACGCGGGCGGAGTCCTGCTCCGAAAGCGGGGCGAGGGGTGGGCGAACGGGACCTCCCTCGTAGCCCGCGAGATCCATCCCGTACTTCACCACTGGCACGTTGTTCGCAGCGGCGACCCGGTTGTTCTGACCCGGCTCCTCGCGGAGGTCCTCAAACGGGCGGAGGCGGTGTTGCATCTCCCGAGCCCGCTCCCACTCCGCAGCCTCGAGCGCCTCGAATAGCGACAGCGTCACGTCCGGAAGGAAGTTCCCGACGCCGGTCGTGTACCCGGTTGCCCCTTCCGCGGCGAACGCGATGGCGTACCGTTCGGCAATCCCGTTCACCCACGTGACGTCGCCAGGGACGTCAGCCACCGACTGGGAGAACTCCTTGATGTCGTTGACCGCGAACTTGACGGCGACCACGTTGTCGCGGGGACATACTTCCGTGAGGACGTCACGGGAGACGTCGGGACCGCGCTTGTAAATGACCACGCCGAGATCCGTCATATCGCAGATGGCGTTGTAATACTCGACCAACCCCGCCTCATGGACGTAGGTGTGGTCCGGATGCATCACCATTACCGCATCGGCACCGACGGCCTCGTAGGATTCGAGAAGCGACCTGACCTCCGGGAGGCTCCCGGCGGCACCGGCGGTGACGGTCGCCTCACGTCCCGTTGCATCCACGTGTGTCTCGACGATTCGAACCCGTTCGTCATCCGTGAGGGCGTAGTACTCCCCCGTGTTGCCGCACGGAACGAACTGTCGTGCACCCGCGTCGTACAGGGTCGCGATGTTCTCCGCGAGTGCATCGTATCGGACCGACGCGCCGTCGTCCGTAAACGGCGTTGCTGTCGTGAATGCGACGTCCCGGTACCTCGCCCGGAGGTCGGCCATCGTCATAGGCGTGCATGTGCGAAGCCGATAATAAACATGCCGATGGGGTGATCGCCGATCGGACTCGCAGCATGGGCGGCACTGATGCACCGACGGGGCAGACCGTCGGAACGCGTGGGTCCAGGACAGGGCTCACCCAGTGCCCATGCGCGTTCGACCGATTAAATCGAGGGGCCGGCCCGGGCGATGGCGAATTCGGTGAGGCCGTGCTCCTCGGCACGGACGCTCGCGCCATCGGCGATATCTCGGAGTCGGGACACGAGGTCGGCCGGCGTGGTCTCACGCGCGTCGATGTCGATGTCGTCCCCGAGGACGGAAAGCGTCTCCTCGCGTCCGGAGACCTTCACCACAGGCACGATCGGGTGCCCGGCGGGGATCCCGTCCCCGGTGACGTGAACCACGACGTGTGCACCGGCCGCGGCCAGCCCCGTGGCCGCCTCTTCGAAGCGAGAGGGCGCATCGATCAGTGTCACGCCCGAGGTATCCGCTCGCGTTCCATACGGAACGACGTCGTCGATCGGGGTATCACCGAGGAAGCCGATGGCTGCCGTCGCACCGCGGGAGGCCGCCGATGCAGCGACGGCTCTCGCCCGCGCTGGCTGTTCGGCATGGGTGTCCAGCACGGTCGAAAACGCCTCCTGCGCCTGTTCCTCGAGGTGGTCCCTGGTTGCCTCGGGGTGGGCGACGAACCGCTCGTTTCCCGCGAGCACGACTCGACCGCCTGCGGCGACGATCCGATCGAGCAGCCCGGCGATCACCGGGTACGCATGCGACACAGTCTCGGCGTCGAGAGCATCGACCACGACACCGATGGTGAGCTCCCCGAGATCGGCAGGGACAGGGTCGGCCCCGGTGACGTGCGAGGACAGCTCGTGGACTGCAGTGGTCCCCCGCTCGATGCACGCATCGGATCCGCCGGCTGCCTGGATGGAGATCTCGCGCACGGGGACATCCCGTCCCTCGATGGTCGCGGCGAGGTCGGCGCTCTGGATCTTCTCGCAGCCGAGACCGACGACGAGACAGCCGGCGATGTTGGGGTTTGCCGCCACGTTCCGGAGGACACGCGCCGTCTGATCGTTGTCTTCGCCGAGTTGGCCGCACCCGTGATCGTGGGGGGCCGCGACCGCCCGGGCATCACGTGCTGCGATCTGTTCGGCCACGAGATGCGAGCAGATGACTGACGGGAGAACGAGCACCCGATTTCGAATCCCGACGCTGCCGTCCGACCGGCCGTAGCCCGTGAACGGATGCTCCCGTGTCGCCGGCGCATCGACACTCATGGCGCCTCCCCCTCCGCGACCTGATCCCCGCGACCGCGTGTGCTCTCGAGGTTGTGCGTGTGAACCCAGTCCCCGGCCGCGATATCGCTCGTCGCCCGACCGATGACCTCGCCGTACTTCAGGACCGCCTCGCCGTCGGGGATCGCCTCGAGGGCGAACGTGTGCCCGAAGGGGACGTCGTCCGTGAGAACGATCGATCGATCGCCGGACTCGAACGTGCGGCCAGCGGGCAGATCAGCAAGGGCCGTCGCGACCGTGTCGTCCTCGCTGAGCACTAACGCATCGTCGTCGAGCGTTCGTCCTTTCACGCGTCGAGTCCTCCATGCGCGTCGTCAACGAGTTCCTTCGGCTGGACCTCGGTAATGGCAAACTCTTCGAGGCCGCGGGCTTCGGCCTCCGTTCGCCGCCCGTCGGCGACCGACAGGAGTGTCTCGTACACCCGCTCGCCGACCGTGGCGACGGTCTCTCCCTCGAGAATCGTACTGGCGTTCACGTCCATGTTGTTCGACATCGTCGTCCACGTGTTCGGGTTACCGGTGACCTTGAGCACGGGCGCGACGGGGTTCCCGGTCGTGCTCCCGCGTCCAGTGGTGAAGACGATGAGCTGTGCGCCGCCGGCGA
>CAZEDI010000055.1:0-9159 GCA_964510865.1 uncultured Halobacteriales archaeon | reverse complement strand
GCCGGCGACTTTTCCCACGACGCTTTCGACGTCGTACCCCGTCGAATCCATCACCACGAGGCCACTGCCGACGGGGAGCTCCTCGCCATACTCGACGATCCCACGGATGGGCGACGTCCCACCTTTGGAGATCGCGCCGAGACTCTTCTCCTCGATCGTGGTCAATCCACCCTCCTGATTTCCGGGTGAGGGCTGGGCACCCCGGAGATCGACACCCATGAGGTCCGCTGTGCGCTCTCTCGCATCGACGCGTTCGAGGAGTGTCTCGCGTACCCGCTCGTCGGGACAGCGATCGGCGAGTATGTGTTCGGCACCGATGAATTCGGGCGTCTCACTGAAACTCGCCGTCCCCCCATCGGCCACGAGGCGGTCGCAGGCATTCCCCACGGCTGGATTCGCTGCAATTCCCGACGTGGCGTCGCTTCCTCCACACTCGACGCCGACGACGAGTTCGCTGGCGTCAGCCTCCTCGCGACGGACCCGTTTGACGCCGTTGAGGTCGTCGAGACTCTCCCGCCCTGCGTCGAGTGTCGCCGCCGTTCCGCCGGCGTCGCGGATGGACAGGGTCGATACCGGTTTGCCGGTCTCGGCGATGCGATCGGCGAGGGCGTCAGCGTCGATATCCTCCGTCCCGAGTTCGAGCACGAGTACGGCGCCGACATTGGGATTTCGGCCGATCCCGGCGAGAACTCGTTCTGTCTGGTCGCGCGCCGGCTCTGGCTGCGTCGTCCCCAGTTGGTGGGGAGTCGCCTTGGCCCACTCGCCAGCCGCGTCGGCGAGCCCGCGGGCCACACTTGCAGCGGTCACCGACGTCGGGAGAACGACGACGTGATTCCTGACGCCGATCCGTCCGTTTTCGCGACGATAGCCGGTGAAATCCCCGCCCATTGATCCGACGGATGGGTGCCAGGCGCAAATCTCTTTGGGCCACGTAAGAGCTATATACAATGATACCGTCATCCCGGTTTGCCGCACGCATGTCTATCGCGTGAATCCAGCGATACGCATTTTGGAGGTCAGACGACGTGCGGCCCAACGGGACACCATCGTATGGTATCACATGCCACCGGTCCCCGTCCGGGGACCGTTTCAGTGAGGATCCCTGCCCACGATCGCAGCTGTTCGGTGTGAAACGCGAGAGAGCGTAGCCGTCGGCGTGTTCACACGAATACGCTGACAGATGAGAGGAACCGTCACGGCACACTTATGTGGGTGTTTGGCACATGTGAGAGTGAACGGCGAGAGTCTACCATGGAGATTACCGAGATCGACGTGACGAACGTGAGTACCGAATCCTGGGGCGAGTTCGTCGAGTTTCCACTCGTGACAGTGATGAGCAAATATGACGAGTACAACAACGCCGAGGGGGACAACCCGCAAGCCCGCCGCAACTGGATGGGCCCCGTCGGCGACGTCGTCGTCGAAGTCCACACGGACGCCGGAATCACCGGCGTCGGCCATGGAAACTGGGCGACAGGGGCGATCACGACGATCGTCGAGGAGACACTCTCGAAGCTCGTCGTTGGAGAGGACGCCCGCGAACGCGAGCGGCTCTGGGACGTGATGTACCGAGCGACGATCCCATTCGGCCGAAAGGGTGCCGCCATCGAAGCCATCAGTGCCGTCGACCTGGCGCTCTGGGATATCGCCGGCAAAGCGGCCGATATGCCGGTCTACGAACTGCTCGGCGGTCCCGTCCAGGACGAGATCCCCTGCTATGCCAGTAACCTCCATCCCGTCGACGACGAGACCCTGGAGCGGGAGGCCATCGAGTACGTCGAGAACGGCTTCGAGACGATGAAGCTCCGGTTCAAGCACGGTCCCGAGGCCGGGAGACGGGGGATGAGGGAGAACGAGAAGATCGTCGAGACGGTTCGAGACGCCGTGGGATACGACATCGAGATCGCGGGCGACGCGTACATGGGCTGGACGGTCAGATACGCGAAGAACATGCTCCAGCGATTAGAGAAGTACGACATGGCGTGGGTCGAGGAACCCGTCATCCCTGACGACATCGACGGCTACGTCGAGGTCCGAGAGTCGTCGAGCGTGCCTATCTCGGGCGGCGAACACGAGTTTACCCGCTGGGGACACAAGGAATTGCTCGACCGCGGAGCCGTAGACATCCTCCAGCCAGACGTCCACCGGTGTGGCGGCATGACCGAACTCCAGCGGATCGACGCGATGGCAAGCGCCCAGGACGTGCCTGTCATCCCCCACTCCGGGACGAATCCACATCTTCACTTCATCGCTGCCTCGGAGAATGCGCCCATGGCGGAGTACTTCCCGATCCCCCAGTGGTACCAGGAACAACAGGAGGAGAAGGACTCGACCTACGCAGACGCGATTTATGCGAATCCGCCGAACGCCCAGAACGGCACGATCCAGCTTCCCGACGGTGTCGGCCTCAGCGCGGAGCTCAATCACGAGGCACTCGAGCACTACGCCCTGGAGTGATCACCGATGGCAGAGATCAGTTTCGAATACAACGTTCCGGTGTTCGCCGGTGCCCCTCGTGAGGGGACGGAGCCAGTCCACCGCGACACCCCCTGTTATGAGTCGCTGGACTGGGACCGGACCGAAGCGGCCGTCCGAAAAGCCGAAGCGTTGGGTTTCGACGCCGCGTGGGCCCCGGATCATCTCATGCTCGGGAGGGACCACGCGGAGTACGAGTGTTGGACGTTGTTGTCAGCTATCGCCGGCTTTACCGACGACATCAACGTCGGCTCGCTTGTCCTGTGCAACGACTACCGGAATCCAGCACTGGTCGCCAAGATGGCGGCGACCCTCGACGTCGTCTCCGACGGCCGGCTCGAGCTCGGACTGGGTGCCGGCTGGCACGAGCCGGAGTACGATTCGTATGGCTGGGAATACCGTGACGGCTTCGAGCGGTTGATGCGCCTGGATGAGGGCATCCGCCTCATGAAGGAGATGTGGACGACAGATCCCGGCGAGGGGGCATCATTTGCGGGCGAGCACTACGACATCGAGGACGCGTACTGCGATCCGGGACCGGTCCAGGATCCGCATCCCCCGATCCTGGTCGGCGGGACGGGCGAAGAGGTCACGCTCAAACTCGTCGCCAAACATGCCGACGTGTGGAATACCGACGTGTTTAACGGTGACGTCGAGACGCTCGACCACAAGATCGACGTCATCGAGGATCACTGCGAGACGGTCGGCCGTGATCCGGCCGAGATCGAGTATTCCTGGGACGGCCACGTGATCTGCACACGAGACGAGGAGACGTTCGATCACCTGCTCGATCTGATGACGCCGATCCAGTTCGAGGAGGAGTACCAGGATCGCGCCCCGATCGAAACGGAAGAGGATGCTCGGGACTACTTCGTCATGGGCACGCCCGAGGAGTGCGCCGCGGCGATCGAAGAACGGATCGACGTCGGCGTCACGACGTTCCAGTGCTGGTTCGTCGAGTACCCCTCCCTCGACGGGATGGAGCTGTTCGCCGATGAGGTCATGTCCGAATTCGCCTGAGGAGGGTTTGCTGTCGACGGCTCAGTCCAGAACGTCCTCGTTGACGATGTTCGGTGGTTCGGCCCCTGCCAAGCCGGAAATCATGTTGTCGGCGGCCATCCGGGCCATCTTGAGGCGCGTTTCTCTGCTGGCACTGCCGATGTGGGGTGCCAGTGTGACGAACTCCTCGATCGCCGCGAGGTGTGGATTGACGTCCGGCTCTTCCTCGAACGTGTCGATCGCGGCGCCTCTGACCTCGCCAGCTTCGAGCGCCACTGCGAGGTCGTCCTCGTCAACGATCGGTCCCCGGGCTGCGTTGATTAGAATCGCATCGTCACGCATTCGCTCGAAGGTGTCGGCAGTGAACGTCCCCTCGGTCTCGTCGGTCAGCGGTGTGTGGATCGACAGGAATTCGCTCTGTTCGAGCAGGTCGTCGAACGACACGAACTCGGCGTCGAGTTCCTCTTCGGCCTCGGGTTTTCGATTCCGACTCGTGTAGATGATATCCATGTCGAATCCGTGATGGGCACGGCGGGCGACTGCACGGCCGATGCGCCCCATCCCCCAAATGCCGAGCGTCTTCTCGTACACGTCGACCCCCATATGCGGCTGCATCAGTTCCCAGCCGTCGTAGTTATCTTCACGCGAGTAGGCGTCGGCCTCGGGGAGCCGTCGAGCAGCGCTCATCAACAGTGCGAATGTCAGGTCCGCAGTCGTCTCCGTGAGGACACCGGGTGTGTTCGTGACAGCTATCCCGCGTTCGGTGGCCGCGTCGACGTCGACGTTATCGTACCCGACGGCGACGTTCGAGACGACCTGGAGGTCCGGACAAGCATCGAGGAGGTCGGCATCGATCTCGTCATTGAGGAGGCAGATGAGCCCATCTTTGTCACGAGCATGGTCCCGGAGCTCGTCCGATGGGAGGATCCTCGATGTATCATTGATCTCGACGTCGTGGCCGGCAGCTTCGAGTTTCTCGATCGCCTCCGAAAAGATCCGCCGCGTGACGAATATGTCGCCCATGGTGTTCGATTCTGTGTCGGACCAGTCTCTTATAGGTACGGAATTCACACTCCTCATCCCCGACGTTGTCACGTCATACCGATGAATGAATCCGAAACTGTAGCCGCTGAACCAGGTGATGCAGCCCGCTGCTATCGGTCGAGATCCGCCCAGGCTCGGTGGAACGTGCGTTTCGCGTTCGCGATGACGATGTCCGGCTCTTCACCCATCACAGGCGATACCTCGAAGCTCACAATTGGCCGATCGTCCGAACCGAGATATCCGACCGCAAAGAGGGCATCGAGGAATTCCGTGAGTTCCGGGACGTCGATCTCACCGACTCCGAATCGGGGGTGCGTGTCACCGTATGCAGGATGGTCGAGATCATCGATCACACAACTCCCGATGTGTGCATGCACGAGTGTGTCGCCGAGCGCCTCGAGGTCGCCGCGTGGCGTCGTAAACGGCGGTTCGAGCGCTTGCATCGGCAAGTGAGAGAGGTCGATCATGATGCCGAAATCGTGACCGTCCGCCCGAATCGACCGAGCGAGAGATGCAGCCTCTTCGTGGGACGCACCAATCAACGATTGTTTGTCGGTGCTCGGATCGAACGTTTCGAGCGTGATCCCCATGCCCCCCAGTTGGTCCGCGTAGGTGCAGAGCTCCCTGATCGAATCTTCGAGCAACGCCAGCTGCTCCGCTCGCTCGGCGTCGTCGTCCGGGGCAGGACCACTGAGAATGCCGACCCGGTCGGCATGGAGGTCGGCCGCCTGCTCGATTCCCTCCTTGACCGCCGTGATTGCGTCCATGCGTGCACGCTCGTCCGGATCATTGAGGTTGTGATCGTCGAGCAGGAGAATCGGTTGGGCACCGAATCCGACCCGCATGTTTGCCTGTTCGAGCAGCGTCCCGGCTTGGTCGCGAACCTCGGGATCCGCGATCTGCCCGACCTCGACAGCCGAGAAAAAGGGGTCGGTTACGATCTCCCGGAGTGTATCGAGAATCGGTCCCGTCCCGTCGATCGTCTCGGGATAGGCCATGAAGTGGACGATACCCATGTCGACGTAATTCATCGGGGAATCCATGTGTGAATCTACCCGGTAATTCTCGAGTCGGGATGTTATAGCTTGGTATTGGCTCGAGGTCCCAGGGACGTATCTGACACGGCCCGCGTGCCCAGTTGGATGATGGGCATCGGTGGCTGTGCTGATGTCGTTACGGACATCGACGACAGCACCTCAGTAGGTGAGCGACCCCATCCGTACCGATAGGTGTGGCCGATGGTATCCACTCGTCACAATCGCGTTTGCATCCCAGTGATCGGCAGTAGTCGTGAGGATCCCCACAGTACTAGTGATAAACCTTCCACGTCTCGAAGCGATCACGCGCCCTGGATCCGGAGGATCGCTCGAAGGAGTCCCGTGACATGCCGCCTAGTCTACTGTTTTCACGCCGGTATACTGTCGACACCAGAGGATCATTCCACCGAAGATGGCGATACTTCCGAGGACGACGGTAAGCCCGAGGACAGCGATAACGAATGGTTGAGTGGAGAGCGACCACTCGATGAAAATGAGCGAGAAGGCAAGTAATCCGAGGAGGACGATGTTTAACACGACGTATGCGCGCAAGATCGGGGTCATCTGACAAAGTCGGTAGGCGGTATCCTCCTTCATAGCTCGGTAGGTTGCGTGGTACTGTCACATCGTTCCCCGCGAACCCGACCAATGCTGGTGAACAGTGAACGCCGACAGTGAGACACGCAGGTCATATGGTTACTCGAGTGGTCCCGAATCGAGCCCCTTGGACGCATCGGGGTCGGCGTGACGCGCGCGAACGCGAGGGTTGAACAGGCGGTCCATCCCCTGGGAGAACAGGATCGTCCCGAATCCGAGGCCCCCGATGAGGAGGATGGGCAAGAGAACCCAGTTCATGCCGTTGAGCGTCTGAAACGCGACGTTTTGGACTGCTCTGTCGAGCATGACTCCCCAGTTCGTATGGGTGAAGGGCAACGCGCCGAGGAAGTACAGCGCCACGGACGCGTGAATCACGAAGATCGTGTTCTGCATGAACTGGATCATCACGTACGGCATCACGTTCGGGAGAATGTCGTCACGGATGATCGTCGGCGAGCCGAGGCCGAGCGTCCGAGAGGCCTCGACGTAGGAGTCTTCGCGTGTCGACAGCACCTGGGAGTAGAGTTGTCGAGCCAGGTTCGGCCACCCGTCAATACTCAGGAGGATCCCCACGAAAATCGGGTTCTTTGGCTCGAGTGCGAAGGCCAACACGATGAGCAGGGGGAGCCCCGGTATCGTGATCTGAATGTCGGTCACCGTCATCAGAAACTGGCCGATTGGGCCGCGTTTGTACCCGGCGATCGTCCCGACCATGATCGCGACGAGCGTCATGAAGAGGCCGCCTGCCAGCGCCATCATCAACATCGGTGGCGTCGCGTGGACGGCCTGTGCCATCAGGTCAACCCCCCAGTTATCGGTACCGAGAGGATACTCCCAGACACCCGTGTACGTCCACCCACCGAGTGAAAACTCGGGGAGGCCGAACAGATGCGTGGTGTACTCGGCGTTGAGCATACCTAAGAACGGCGGCCCCTCGTTGAGCTCTGGGGGATCGATAATAACGACACCCACCGTTCCCATCAACCCGTAGAAGAGCAGGATGATCGTCCCGATCCTGGTCCGAATGTCTTCCCAAATAATCTGGAACGGGATCACGAACCACAACCGCAGTATCGACGCGAGGCGTTCACTCCTGCTTGTCGTGCCGATGTTCTCGTCCGCTTCGATTTGCTCGAAGACGTTCATGTCGCTATCAGCCATTTAGGATCCCTCCTGGAGGTGTATTGCGCGAGTGGTGTCCCTCGCCATCCACGTCCATACTCCGCGGTGGTATCGATCAATACGATTCATGTGACTCACCCTCCTCGATCCGGGGGTCGATGAGTGGATATGTGAGGTCGGCGATGTAGAGTGCGATCACGGTCGCGATCGTGAACAGGATAAACCCGCCCATCAGGAGCGGGTAGTCCCGGGCCTGGAGGCCCCGGAACATGATCCATCCCATCCCCCGATAACTAAAGATCGTCTCGACGATGAGTGCACCCCCGAAGATGTACGAGATAGAGAGGAGGAAGCTCGTGTACATCGGGAGGATCGCGTTTCTGGCGATATACCAGTTCGAAATCCGCTTGGTGCTGAGACCTCTGAGTCGAGCGATCCGGACGTAATCGGTACCGAGAATCTGAATCGCGTTCGCTCGCATCGACAACGCACCCCCGCCCAGTGATGCGATCGCGAGGGAGATGACCGGGAGTGCGGCGTATTCAAGAATGCCCGCGATATATTCCCAATTGAGCCCGACCGTCGCAGCAGGATTGACTTTTCCGCCCGCAGGGAAGACGCGGTACTGGAACGCCAGCAAAACGAGCAGGAGAATTCCCCAGACGAAGAAGGGAATCGACTGGACCCACACCAGGAACGTCGTCGTGGTGATGTCGAAGCGTGTCCCCTCGTAATTTGCCAGGAGACCTCCGACGATGATCTGTTGGAGGAAGGACATGAGGACCGACAGGGACACGAGGAAGACTGTCCACGGGATGAGGGGCGCGATGACATCGATGACTGCTGCATCGTAGTAGATCGATCGCCCGAGGTTTCCCTGGAAGACATCGATGAACCAGTTAACATACTGGATATGGACCGGGTCGGATGGATTGATGTTGATGTATATCTCCGCAATCCGCCTGAATGCTCGGATCGCCTCCTCGCTCGTTGCAGACTGATATGACTGGCCGGGACCGATATTCCCCAGCATCAACCGCGCAAGCAGGAAGTCCATCGGGCCACCGGGGAGCCAGCGAATTAACCCAAACGTGATCGTCAGCGTCGCCCAAATCGTGAGGAGAGCCTGCCCAGTACGGCGAATGTAAAACCGAATCGTCGATGGATTCATTGGCGACCCTCCGCTCGCGAACCAGAGAGTGTGATCACTGACAGGTCTCGCACGGCACAGAGACCGGGGGAGCGTAGGTGATGTGACTGCTGCACATCCCACGAATGGGTAACGCTGGATCGGTTAGTCATCATCGGACTCCCCCGCGGCGGTGTCGGCGTTCGCCGTCCCCGGTAACGTTGTTGTGTCGTCATCAACGATCGATTCGCTCTCCCAGTACTCGTGGTTCGGATCTGCCCGGAAACAATTGACCTCTTTTCCGTCCTCCGTGGTGATTGCGTCGGGATGTTGGTTCTGACACACCTCACGAGCAACTGGACATCGTGTGTGGAATCGACATCCACTCGGCGGATTCGTCGCATCGGGGATGTCGATCTGGCGCATCGGGAGCGACTTCTGGTCGTCAATCTGTAAGTCTGGTGTCGCCCACCGGAGGACGCGCGTGTACGGATGTTCGGGGTTGTTGATGATAGCGTCAACAGGGCCAATTTCGACGATCTCCCCGAGATACATCACGGCGATTCGCCCGCCTGCTTTCTTCGTGAGGTATCGTGCGTTCGAGAGATCGTGCGAGATAAACAGGTAAGACGTCGAGAACATCTCCTGCAACTCCAGTAACAGATCCATGGTCTCGACACGCAAGGAGACGTCGAGCGCACTGATCGCCTCGTCGGCTAGGATCAGATCGGGATTCATGAGCAACGCTCGAACGAG